>CAYNIN010000188.1:0-1001 GCA_964397395.1 uncultured Faecalibacterium sp. | reverse complement strand
TCAATATCCGGGTCGTTGGCAACAAGCAGACGCTTAATCATTATAAAGGTAATTCTTATATATGCCTTCTTCGTTATCTTGCCCGGGTTTTCAAGCCAGTGCCTTAAACTGCCGTAGAAGCCGTTGGAAAGAAATGAATAGTACATATCGAAAACTTCTCTGTCGGCGTTCCGGTGATAGTGCTGATAATATTGAAAGTTAAAATCGGAGAAAAGTTTATAAAGCCTTGAAAGGAAAGAGTCTGAATAGGACTTATCAAGAAGCATAAGTACAATATCTCTTTTTTCGTCGAAGATATTAACGATGGATTCAATAGTGGAATAAACATTGTCGGGGAAACCCATTTCCTCAAAGACTTCAAAGTTAGAAGTAACTTGCTTTATAATCTGATTTTCCGCATCTCTTATCAGGTCATTTATATCCTGATAGTGAAAATAGAAAGAGTTTCTGCTCAGTTCCGAGTGCTCACAAAGAAGTTTTACCGTGATTTTGTTTAACGGATATTCTTTTGAAAGTGCCGCAAGACTGTTTATAAAAGTATTCTTCGTCCTTTTTACGCAACTGTATTCTTTTTTTGCCATTGTTATCACTCCGATTTAGGATATTCTGTGTGAATTGTTACATTATTACAGTAAATATAACATTTTTTATCCCTTTTGTCAAATAGAAAGCGGTCAGACACAAAAAGGGTTCAAATGATGTTTTCTTTACCGCAGGGTACTCCGAACATCAAACAAGAAAGAAACTGCAACACTATGCCGTGCTGCAGTTTTTATAATTTATACTATCGGAAACAGACTTTATTTAATAATATCTGTACCCATATATGCTCTGAGTGCTTCGGGAATTGTAACGGAACCGTCTTCGTTCTGATAGTTTTCAAGAATTGCCGCCGTTGTTCTGCCTACTGCAACACCTGAGCCGTTGAGGGTATGGATAAGTTGTGCTTTGTCCTTGGGGCCGTTCTTATATCTGATTGAAGCACGTCTTGCCTGGAAGTC
>CAYNIN010000187.1:0-1057 GCA_964397395.1 uncultured Faecalibacterium sp. | reverse complement strand
GCAACGTCGCTGATTGTTACAAAGGCTTTGGGGTCGATTGCATGAATGATGCTTCTCATACGGGAAATCTGAAAACGGTTTACAACGAAGTAAATGATAGTTTTATCTGCATTGGAATAACCGCCTGTTGCGGCAATTTTGGTTGTACCGCAGGAGAAAGCGTCCATAAGTGCCGTACTGATTTCTTCGGCTTTGTCTGTAACAATCATAATCTCTTTACTGCGGTCAAAGCCTTCAACGACAAAGTCAACAGTTTTAAGTCCTGCCGCATAGGTTACAATGGAGTAAAGGGGGAGTATCCAACTTTTGAGAATAAAGCCGCAGATGATATAAAGAATTACATTATATATCATAACGAAAGTACCGACGGTAATATTAAGTTTTTTTGCAAAGATTACCGCCATAACTTCAACGCCGTCTATGGCACCGCCGTAGCGAATTGTAAGACCGCTGCCCACACCCGAAATGATACCGCCGAAAAGGGCGCATAAAAGAAGATCTTCGCCTGCAAGAGGGGAAGCCATACTCACATCAACGGGAAGTACGTCGGTTATCAGCCATGACACCGCCGAATAAACCGTAACGGTGAACAGGGAATAAACCGTGAAAGCAAATCCCTGTTTTTTCAGTCCGAAAAGGAAAAGGGGAATGTTGAGAATTAAAAGAAAAACTGACAAAGTCATATATTCGGGAGTGATTTGGGAAAGAAGAATTGATGTGCCCGAAATACCGCTGTCATAAAGATTTACGGGTGCAAGAAAAACTGTGACACCGAAGGCGTTGATACAGCCTGCAATAAGAAGAAAAATGAAATTCTGCCAGCGAAGTTGCTTTATTTGGGCGAAAAGATTGTTTGAAAATTTTTTGAAACGGTTCTGTTTCATTTCTTTGCCTCCTATGATTGACCTTTGAAATTGACGGTCTGTTTTATTATAGAATTATTATACCATATCCGAAGGACGCGGTTGTGTCCGAAGGGCATGATACAATGTTCTCCGACAGAACCAAAATCAATGAAATTGATTTTTCGTGATGTCGTGAGGTTATTATACCATAT
>CAYNIN010000186.1:0-1073 GCA_964397395.1 uncultured Faecalibacterium sp. | reverse complement strand
CCTCGTCACTTCGTGACACTCCCTCTAACAGAGGGAATTGCCTTTCAGGCGAGGCAAGAAAGCAGCCACCATTTAAGTGAGTTGAAACGGTGGGAAAACTCATCCGTCAGTCTGCGACTGCCACCTTTTTCTCCGAAAACGGGAACCCTTTTGTCTGCTATGCAGACATTTCCCCTAACAGGGGAATAACCTGCAGGGAAGGCAAGCAACCTCTCCGTCAGCCTTGCTATGTACAAAGGCTGGCGGAAGTCTGTGGAAGAAAAGAACTCTGTAGCGGCTCTCGACTGTCGGACTACACGGCTGTTGAAAAGCACTCTGAAAATTAGACGATTGCTCACTTATCGGAATATGACGGCCGTAGCGACCCTATTTGCAGAATGTGAAATCAAGTAGAGCTGTGAAACTCCCGAGCAGTTGCAAAGCACACGAGTAGAACTGTGAATTTTGAGTGTAGTGCAGAAGCCTTCTTTTTTATAACCACGGCAGAATAAGGCAACCCGAGGAAAAGCAAATAACGAGCCTTACTCCTCAAAACTTCACTGCGTTCGGCTTAAAGGCACTAAAGGGGGCATTTTGCTTACTTTGGTGCTCCCCGGAGCCAAAGTAAGTGCCCGAGCGGCATGAGCGAGTAGAATTTAGATGTAGGCACTATGGCGGCAACAAAAGCAGCGACTGACGGTTGATAATGCAGGCGCATTAACCTCTCCGACGGCTTCGCCGCCACCTCTCCTCAGGCGAGGCTTATTTTACCGCAATTTAAAACTGTCTTTCAGGCGAGGCAAGAAAGTAGCCACTATTTAGGTGAGTTGAAACAGTTAGGAAACTCATCCGTCAGTCTTACGACTGCCACCTTCCCTGCAGGCAAGTGACCTCTCCACCGCAAGCGGTTCCCCTCTCCTTTCAGGCGAGGCAAGAAAGCAGGCACTATTTAGGTGAGTTGAAACGGTTGGGAAAACTCATCCGTCAGTCTTACGACTGCCACCTTCTATACCGGAGAAGGCGAAACTCAACCGCCAGGGCAAGACAGCCCTCCAACTTAAAGCACCAAAAAAGAAAAGTGTTTCTGCACCCGA
>CAYNIN010000185.1:0-1177 GCA_964397395.1 uncultured Faecalibacterium sp. | reverse complement strand
CAATAAGTTTAACTTCTTTACTTTTCATAATAATCACTCCTAATTACTTTATAATTTTAACATAATTGTGTTTTCTTTACAACATTCATTATCCCTTTTAAACAATCAGTTTTAATATTTAACAAAAAAATTGTTTATATTTTATACACATAGTACAATTGACACAACTTATTAAATATTGTATAATAGAATTGCAATTTAGGTGAGTCACGACTCACTAATATGTTTTATAGGAGATGTAAAGATGGACACAAGATTCGCAATTTCAGAGTACGTTGATGCTCATGCTGTTGACAAGAAACTCGACAACCTCATTGCACAGCCCATGTACTCTATCAGACCCGACGTTCTTAAAAAGTATGAAGAAGAATACTTTGAAGCAAAGTGCCAGAAGTCAAAGGAAATGATTGCCGAAGCAAAGCAGATCATTCCCGGCGGCGTTCAGCATAACCTTGCTTTCAACTATCCCTTCCCCCTTGTTTTCACAAAGGCTGACGGTGCAAAACTTTACGATATTGACGGCAACGAATATTACGACTTCCTTCAGGCAGGCGGTCCCACAGTTCTCGGCTCCAACCCCAAGGTAGTTCGTGACCAGGTTATTGACCTTCTCAATACCTGCGGCCCTTCAACAGGTCTTTTCCACGAATTTGAATATAAACTTGCTAAAAAGATCGCTGATTCAGTTCCCACAGTTGATATGTTCCGTATGCTCGGTTCAGGTACTGAAGCTTGTATGGTTGCTTGCCGTGTTGCAAGACTTGCCACAAAGAAAAAGCACATTCTTAAAATGGGCGGCGCATATCACGGTTGGTCAGATCAGCTCGGTTACGGCATCCGTGTTCCCGGCTCAAAATTCACTCAGGCTAACGGTGTGCCCATCCGTCTTATGAGAGATACCCAGGAATTCTTCCCCGGCGACCTCAATGACCTTGAAAAGAAACTTCGCAGAAATCAACTCAACGGCGGTACTGCTGCTGTATTTATGGAACCCATCGGCCCCGAAAGCGGCACATGGCCCATCAGCAAGGAATTTGTTAAGGGCGTTGAAAGACTCTGCCGTAAATACGGCGCACTTCTCGTATTCGATGAAGTTGTTACAGGTTTCCGTATCGGTATGGCAGGTGCTCAGGGCTACTTCGGCGTAGAACCCGACCTCACAATCTTCGGTAAAGTT
>CAYNIN010000184.1:0-1195 GCA_964397395.1 uncultured Faecalibacterium sp. | reverse complement strand
TTGAAAAAAAGCGATTATCTGTGATATACTAACTGTGCTACACGAACTGAATATTTTAGAATTGACGGTATTTTTTTATTTTCAAGGGATAATTGTACCATTTTTTAACTACATATATGTTTCGGTAAAACCGTAAACTCCACTGTATGTAGTTATTGAGAGGTCAACTCCCTAATTCTATTTCAGTTTGTGTAGCAGCAATCGGAGTTTGCGTTTTCGGTGCGTTGACTTCGGTTGGCGCACTTTTTTTATTTACGGAGCAAACAATACAGAAACTGAAAAGGAGGTTTAATAATTTAATACACACCAATATATCATTAGAAGTTTGCGAGTGATTTTTTCACAAACATATTGAAATAGAGCAATTGTTTGTGATATACTAATCGTGCCAAACAAAATCTAATATTAGAAATAGGGGTATTTTATCTTTTAGGGATAATATGCTCTTTTTTGCAAAACATACTTTTTCGGAATACGGTAAAACCGCAAACTCCACTAAGTATGTTTTGAGAGTAATATCCCATTTCTATTTAGATTTTGTTTGGCGACAATCGGAGTTTGCGTTTTCGGTGCGTTGACTTCGGTTGGCGCACTTTTTTATTTACGGAGCAAACAATACAGAAACTGAAAAGGAGGTTTAATAATTTAATACACACCAATATATCATTAGAAGTTTACGAGTGATTTTTTCACAAACATATTGAAAAACAGCAATTATTTGTGATATACTAACTGTGCCAAACTAATCGAATATAGCAAAGCAGGTATAATTTTCTTTTTATGGGAAAAGTGTATCTTTTCACCTCACAAGTAAAGACTGAATTTGATAAAATGCAAATTCCGCTTTGCTTGTGTGGTTATACCGCTTTGCGATGATTAGTTTGGCGACTATCGGAGTTTGCGTTTTTGGTGCGTCCGCTTCGGTAGGCGCACTTTTTTATTTTTATTAAAATTAAGGAGAGAATTACCATGCTTAAATCAAGAAACGGCGTAATAAAAAATCTAAAAGCTGACTTTGTGAACGAGAGGGATGTGGATAAATATTATTTTTCCCGTATTATTATCGACAGAAGATATCTTTTAGCCTATGAATCACTGTTTGCCACCTGTGATGAAATTGGATTTAGTTTCGCTTTTGCATAAGTTGACGGGAGTCGAACACGATATGTCTCAAATGTCCGATTTCACACGCCTT
>CAYNIN010000183.1:0-1210 GCA_964397395.1 uncultured Faecalibacterium sp. | reverse complement strand
AAGCAACCACCATTTAAGTGAGTTGAAACGGTTGGGAAAACTCATCCGTCAGTCTTACGACTGCCACCTTTTTCTCCGAAAACGGGAACCCTTTTGTCTGCTATGCAGACATTTCCCCTAACAGGGGAATAACCTGCAGGGAAGGCAAAGAACCTCTCCGTTAGGTTGCGGCTGACACCTATCCTTCAGGCAATGTCATTAACTTAAGGATTTGTTACAGTAGGGACACGCCGTGACCGCCATTCCGCACCCACGTTAAATTAAAATCCTATGGAACGGCGTCCCCAACGGTCCGTTTTATACCCAATAAAAAATGACAACGGGCTTTTCCGCTGCCTCGATTTCGGGCACAATTCTGCATCAAAAAAATATTTTCCCCATTTCACCATAAAAATTGCATATTTTCTGCAATTTTTCTTCTTGTCGGGGGTATTAGTAGAGGGTATTTTTTCGCCCTGCTAAAAAACAGACAAGGAGAATAAAATTTTGAAAAATTCATTTGTATTATTTCACGAGTTCAAAGAGTCCGTTGAACTTCTTTCCGACGAGCAAGCGGGTAAGCTTTTCAAAGCACTTTTCGATTATGAAACAGAGCAGACCGAGCCCGAATTTACAGACGTGGCAATGAAAATCGTTTTCAGCACAATCAGAAACAGCCTTGACAGAAATAAGGAGAAATATGAAAAGCGCTGTAAAAGAAATAAGGAAAACGGCTTGAAAGGCGGAAGACCCAAGAAAGCAAAAGAAACCGAGGAAAACCCAAATAAACCCATTGGGTTATTTGAAAACCCACAAAAAGCCGATAGTGATAGTGAACGTGATAGTGATAGTGATAGTGTTAGTGATAGTGTTTGTGATAGTGAAAGAGATAGTGGAAGTGATTGTGTAAGTGAAAGTGTGTATGTATGTGACAATGTCATTCCCTCTGCTTCGCAGAAAAATACACATATAACAAATCATAACAAAATAAATCAATCCGATATTAAATTACCAAAGGACAGCAACATCTTCAGCCTCGGTAACTTCTGTAACGTTACCCTCACCTTTGACGAACTCATTAACCTTAAGGACAAATTCCCGGTGAGTTGGGACAGACGAATAGAGGAACTTTCTTCATATATGAAGTCTTCAGGCAAAACTTATCATAACTGCTACGCAAAACTTCTTGAATGGAAGTTCTTCGATAAGGGTAAAAGCGGGGAAGAACTGC
>CAYNIN010000182.1:0-1213 GCA_964397395.1 uncultured Faecalibacterium sp. | reverse complement strand
AAAATTGCAGTCGCAAGGAAACTTGCGGCTGCTTTTTTCTGCCGTGGGGGTTGAGCACCTTCCCTGCAGGGCAATGTCGTTAACTCAAGAAAAATGCAACAATGTTGTAGGGTCACGACGAGCCGTGACCGCCGATATATTCATACTGTTCTTATCAAAATTAAATTCGTCGAATCATTTTTGTATATAAAATTTGCAGGATAGTGCAGTTTTGCGGACACGGCACGCCGTGTCCCTACAAGAGAAATCCTTAAGTTGAAGACATTGTCCTTTCAGGCGAGGCAGTTTTAAATTGCAGTAAAATAAGCCTCGCCTGAAAGGTAATTCCCTCTGTTAGAGGGAGTGTCACGAAGTGACGAGGGTGTGCCCGTTTTCGGAGAAAAAGGTGGCAGTCGTAAGACTGACGGATGAGTTTCCCCCTCACTCCGCAACAACCGATTTAATTTATCGGTGATACCTTTGTTTCTACTCGTGAGCCTGCATCATCAACCGTCAGTCGCCTGCTTTTGTTTCCGCCATAGTTGAAACATCTATGTTCTACTCGCTCATGCCGCTCGGGCACTTACTTTGGCTCCGGGGAGCACCAAAGTAAGCAAAATGCCCCCTTTAGTGCCTTTAAGCCGAACGCAGTGAAGTTTTGAGGAGTAAGGCTCGTTATTTGCTTTTCCTCGGGTTGCCTTATTCTGCCGTGGTTATAAAAAAGAAGGTTTCTGCACTACACTCAAAATTCACAGTTCTACTCGTCTGCTTTTCAACTGCTCGGGAGTTTCACAGCTCTATTTACTTTCACATTCTACACTTGTGGTCGCTACGGCCGTCATATTCCGATAAGTGAGCAATCGTCTAATTTACAGAGTGCTTTTCAACAGCCGTGTAGTCCGACAGTCGAGAGCCGCTACAGTGTTCTTTTCTTCCACAGACTTCCGCCAGCCTTTGTGCTTTGCAAGGCTGACGGAGAGGTTTTTTGCCTTCCCTGCAGGCAATGTCATTAACTTAAGAAAAATGCAACAATGTTGTAGGGTCACGGCGAGCCGTGACCGCCGATATATTCATACTGTTCTTATTAAAATTAAATTCGTTGAATCATTTTTGTACATAAAATTTGTAAGATAGTGCAGTTTTGCGGACACGGCACGCCGTGTCCCTACAAGAGAAATCCTTAAGTTAATGACATTGCCCTGCAGGGAAGGTGGCGGCGGAGCCGTCGGATGAG
>CAYNIN010000181.1:0-1355 GCA_964397395.1 uncultured Faecalibacterium sp. | reverse complement strand
ATATTTTTCGCAGAATAGATTATTCTGTGAAAATATAGGGAGAAACGGCAGGGTATAAGTTTGTGTTGTTAAAAATCACCGTATAACGAATACATTCTTTCAAGTTGAATGCGTTTAAGTTTCAGCGATGAATGCACATAAATATTAAGTGTTATCCCGGAGTTTGCGTGTCCGAGAATTTCACTTAAGGATTTAATATCCATTCCGGATTCAATACACCTTGTTGCAAAGGTGTGACGGAGAGTGTGATAGTTTATATTTCTTACACCGCATTCAGAAAGATATTTATGAAAACTGTATTGATATGACCTTGGGTCACAATAAGGATACGAGTTGCCTTTCAGCACATACAATTCATCATTTTTTCTTATTGTTTTCAGAGCATTCACCAGCGGTTCGCATATAGGTATTCTGCGGTTGGAGGAAAGTGTTTTTGTTTCTGATAAAACCAATCTTGTTTTCTTCTCTCGGGTCTGCGAATCCTGATTTTCAATTCGCAGAACCGTATGTCTTACGTTTATTGTTTTTTCTTCAAGGTCTATATCTTCCCATTTAAGTGCACAGACTTCACCGATACGAAGCCCTGCATACAAAGAAAGCAGAACTCCGATTTTTTTATTATCAATATTATCTGTTATATATTTTTCAAGTGTTTTTTGCTCTTTAACAGATAAAACAGATAATTCCTTTTTTTGAATATGCGGTTTTGATATATTTCCGCATATACCATAAAAATCAAAACCTTTATCCGAGGCTGATTTTATGCTTGCATTTATTATATAAGATATAGTTCTGACTATGCTTGAGGACAGTCCGCCTTTTTTATCAAGTCTGCCGTTTAATGTTTTTTCATATAAAAATCTGTTTATTACAGATGAAGTCAAGTCGGGAATTTTAATATGTCCGAGTTCAGGAATGATATGAGTAGATATAAGTCTTTTATATTTGCAATAAGTTTGTTCCTTTATTTTCAGTCTGTTGTTTTCGAGCCAAAGCATAAGAATATTCTCGAAAAGTGCGTCGTTATTATCCGGCAAAAGATTGCCGTCTGATATATTTTTAGTATTACAGGCAGAATTTTCTTCAAATTTACGGTTAACAGTTGAGTGTCTTATTAGTTTTACCGTTATTTTCTCGTGCTTGTTTCTTTTGTTTGTAAATTTATTGCTTCCATTCATTAAAACTTAAACTCCTTTGATTGTTTTAGTTATATGAGGCTTAATAAATATTAAGAAAATGTTTAAATAACATTAAAAAAATGTGACTTCCAAAAAAAATATTGACTATTTTTTTGTTATATAGTAGAATTATGTCGTTCATTATTTTCACAGAATAATCTATTCTGCGAAAAATAT
>CAYNIN010000180.1:0-1408 GCA_964397395.1 uncultured Faecalibacterium sp. | reverse complement strand
AAAAGTTTCCGGGTGCTCTTGCGAACACCCGGCTGTAAATCAGTCTTCAATATATTTTTCGATGATTCTGATTGCGTCACCGATAGTTTCGAGATTACCAACTTCACGGTCGGGAATTTCAACATCAAATTCGTCTTCAATTGCAACTGCAATATTGATAAGTTCAAGAGAATTAAGACCGAGTTCAGTTCTGATGTTGGTTTCTTCAGTAATTTTTTCCGGATCGATTTCAACGAAACGGCAAATTACTTCTCTGATTGTGTCAAGCATATTTTCCAACTCCTTTGAATTATTCGTTACACACCATTATACAGTTGTTGTGGTATATTTGTCAATAACTTTCTGGCGAATAACTTTTCTTGTGGAATTCTTTTCAAATTCTTCAAAGGAAACGTGTACACTCTGAATCTTACGGTAAGCGGGCTGACCCTTGTTTGCGTCGGAAATATCATCGTTAACTTTCTTGATGATTTCTTCTTCGCTCATATCTTTGAATTCATCTTTGCTTACATATACGGCAACTGCCATTACCATATTTTCCTTGCCGAGAATTTCTTTCTTTTCTTCGAAAGCAACAACTTCATGCACATAAAGAAGTGATTCCATAACGTGACTTTCAACGGTTTCGGGAGAAATGTTTTCGCCGTTGGGAAGAATGATGAGGTACTTCTTTCTGCCGGTGATATAAAGTTCGCCGTCTTCGTCAAGTCTGCCGTAGTCACCTGTCTTAAACCAGCCGTCTTCAGTGAAGGAAGCCTTTGTTGCTTCTTCGTCCTTGTAGTAACCCTTTGTTACGTTGTCACCTCTGACAAGGATTTCACCGATGCCGTCTTTATCGGGACTGTCAATTTTGTATTCGGCTCTGGGGAAAGCGTAACCTGCGGAAAGAGGTTTCTTTCTGCCGTTATCCTGAAGGGTGATTGTGGGTGATGCTTCGGTCATACCGTAACCGGTGATAATTCTGAAACCGAGTTCTGAAAGGCTCTTGATGTGGTCTGCTCTTGCAGGTGCACCACCGCAGGACATAGTGGGGAATTTACCGCCGAAGTTATTGCTGATTGTCTTGAATACAACAGGTCTGATGTCGATACCGATATCGAGAAGTTTGTTGCTTATCTTAACCATTTTTCTTAAAACGGGAGCCTTGCCGCTTGCCTCTGCCTTTGACCAGATACCGTTGTAAATGGCTTCAAGAACAAGAGGAACGACTGCCATAGCGTTAGGCTTGAATTCCTGAATGTTGGGAAGGATATTCTTAAGGCTGTCGTTTATGTAAATAATGCCGTTCATATAAACAGCAGTAAGAACAGAGCAGGAAAGTTCATAAACGTGATTCATGGGAAGAATGGACAGTGTGGAAAGTTCGGGGCCTACGAACTGAACAACGCCGTCAACGTTTGAAGCAAAG
>CAYNIN010000179.1:0-1420 GCA_964397395.1 uncultured Faecalibacterium sp. | reverse complement strand
CCTTAATAAATTTTTTGGCATTTTACTGCCTTGTTTATATACTAAAAGGCGCTTTCACAACCTTTTATGTATCCTTAAAATGTACCTTAAAAAGTATGATAATAGTTTAATATTTTAAGCGGTTGAAGTCAATGTAAATGTTGCACATATTTTTACCTTTTGCAATTATTTATAATGTTAAAAATGACTTAATGCACATCGGCGGTATAAAGATACTTTTCCATAAAGGAGTCAACCCTCTGCCAATACTCCTCGGGGAACCAGAAGGCAGAAACGGCGTGCTCTGCACCTTTGACGATGTGCTTTTCTTTCGGTGCGGCGCAAGCCTCAAAACAAGGCTCAAGGTTTGACAAAAGTACGAATTCATCTTTATCGCCGTGAATAAAGAGAGTGGGAGTGACGGACTTTTTCAGTTGCTCAACGGAAGAAGCCTTGCCGAATAAAAAGCCGTTGAAAAGCAAGTTAACAAGGGTTGCCTGGGGAATAACGAGTTTCGGCGGAAGACGGTATTTTCTTTTGCATTGGTCGATGAAGATATCCTTAACGGAAGTGAAGCCGCAGTCTTCAACGGCAAAGGCAACGTTTTCGGGAAGTTTTTCACCCGTCGTCATCATTGTTGTTGTACCGCCCATTGATGTGCCGTGAATGATAATTCTTGCCTTGGGATTTTCTTTAACGATGCTTTCAATCCAATCCACAACGTCAAGGCGGTCTTTCCAGCCCATTGTAACAAACCTGTGCTCACTGTTGTTGTGTCCTCTCAAATCGGGCATAAGCACATTAAAGCCTCTGCGGTAATATTCCATACCGTAGGCGGACATTTCACGGTTAACGTTAGTCCAGCCGTGAAGCACAACTGCCCACACATTGCTGTTTGAGGGGTTGAGGAACTCAACGGCGTGGATATTTTCGCCCTTACGGTTTTTTATAACGATTTCCTGGTGGTATGTGTTGTCGTACCACTTATAGCCTTTGATAAGAGTGGGGTTATCCTTGTTGCGCTCGAAAAGACTGTCTTTGCAAGGTACGGTCATATCGGGTCTTTTCTTATTGCCCAGAGCAATAAAGAAGAACAGAATGCCGAGAGCCAGCCACAGAACAAAAACTACCGCAGCCACAATACCCATAACGGTGAGAGCCGTTTTCAATTCGTAAGTCATATTTATCCGACCTTTCGAAACTTTAATATACGTTTCATTATACACAATTATGAGAAAAAATCAATATTTACCGCCTATTTTCCTCCTGCACCGCCGCCCATAAGTTCAAGGCTTTTCCGCATATAAAGGTCTATATCATAAGCAGCGTCACTGTCCGTCATTCCGAAAGCCTCCTTTTTTCTCTTTTCCCCCTCGGTATCCTTTTGCAGTTCTTCCCCGCTTTTACCCTTATCGAAGAACTTCCATTCAAGAAGTTTTGC
>CAYNIN010000178.1:0-1472 GCA_964397395.1 uncultured Faecalibacterium sp. | reverse complement strand
CAACCTGCTATTTCAACTTCATCTTATCATACATTTTTTATGATGTCAATAAATGTAAACTCTAACCTGTGACACCATCAGTCAGAAACAAAGTTAATTTAATTGGTTAATGCCCATTGAAAAAAGGACTCGTTTGTTTTATAATATAGAAAAAGGAGGAATTAAAATGAAAAAAACTCTATCTGTAATCTTAAGTATGCTTATACTTGCAACCTGTTTTTCTACATCGGTATATGCCAAAAGCAACGAAGGAGAAAACACCTTGAAATTTAACAAAGACGGAAAGTTTACTATTTTAAACATAAGCGATATTCAGGACGTATACCCCCTGAACCCTCTCACAAAAGATTACATTGAAAAAACCGTTGACAAGGTAAAGCCTGACCTTATTGTTCTTACAGGTGACAACATTTCGGGTTATGATATTCCCGAGGAAAAGGATGCCGAGCTCGCTATCAGAGAGTTTATGGATATTTTCCAGGAAAGAAACATCAAGGTTGCCGCTGTTTTCGGAAACCACGACGACGAAGAAACAAAATCAACCAAGGAGCATCAGCTTTCCGTTTATGAAAGTTATGACTGTTATGTAGGCAAAAAAGGCTTCTGTGTAAAAGACAGAGTCGGCACTTACAATCTTCCGATTATGAAAAGTGATGGCAGCGGATACGGGTTCAACCTCTGGCTCACCGATTCAGGTACATACAACACCGAAAACGATTACGGCGGTTATGCCTGCGTTTATAAGGAACAGATAGAATGGTACAAAGAAACAGCTGAAAATCTTAAACAGGAAAACGGCGGTAAAGTTGTACCGTCAATAAATTTCCAGCATATTATAGTGCCCGAAATTTACGATGCATTAAAGCAGATTAAATTTGTAAGGTTCGGCTGTATTATAAGAAAAAAGAATCCCCTGAACGATAAAACAAAGTTTTATGTACTTCCCGACGATGCAAAAGGAGATCTCAGAGAATACCCCTGTCCTCCTTATTACAACAACGGACAGTATGACGCTATGCTCGAGTCGGGTGATGTTCTTGCGACGGTAAGCGGTCACGACCACGAAAACTCATTTGAAATTGATTACAAGGGTATAAAGATTATCAATACACCTACCGTAGGATTTAACGCTTACAATGATATAAATGTAGGCTCAAGAGTTTTTGTTATTGATGAAAAAGAGCCTGAAAACTTTGAAACCTACTGCCTTACATATTCGGATGTATACTCCGATATAGATGAACTTTACGAGGCACGGATACTTTACGGCATTGACACAACGGGCTGGCCCACGAAGCTTATCTCTCTTATTAAAATTGCAAAGGCCGACGGTATGAGCTTCAAGGAGTTCAAGGATAATGTTATTCAGATTTTTAAAGACATACAATTGTTCTGATATAAAGATTATAACCGCAAGTCTAAACGGCATGCGGTTGTTTTTTTGTTCTGTTGGTACGCGGGTGAGGTGGTGT
>CAYNIN010000177.1:0-1544 GCA_964397395.1 uncultured Faecalibacterium sp. | reverse complement strand
TACAAATGAAGTTGTCGAAAGAATAGAGATAGATTCTCTTACGGGTAATGTAATCAGCACCACCTCTTTGCCAACTCCTAATGTCACCGCCGACACCTACTTTGATGCAAAGGTTCTTGAGGTCAAGGAAAAACTGGTACTCGTTGAGCCTTTTGAAGACTCAAACGAAAGAAAATCTTCCGATAAAATATGGGTGTCAACAGCCGTCACGTCATCTGTTCCCGTGCCCGATATGTATGAAGACACTTATATCAGAATTTTCTATGACGGAATGATTGAAGAAACCTACCCTGCAAAAATACCCCACGTTTCAGCAATCTATCTTTACGCAGATGTAAATTACATAGGCTCTACGGCTGCTCATAACGAGCCGACAACACAGGCTTATTATGTTGAGCCTGAAACAACTGAAGACTCCGCAGATACCAATGAAAGCGAATCCGTTGGTTATATCTATGAATCGGAAAAGGATACGGCGAGTCTTGTTTTGTTGCCAAAAGAGAAAAAATTCACCTTTATGCTCTCTCTTTTCAGCAGTTATCTGCCTGTGGGAACTTATGAGGAAAGCGGCAAATATATAATTCTGAAAACCGATGACGGAAATAATACTTACACCTTTAAAAAGAAAGGCGAAAACCTTGTGTTTTTAGCGGAGAAATCCTCTCCTGTGCCCGAATATAAATATGACGGTGCAAATACGAAGGCGGTAGTGTGCATACCTGATAAGGCGGAGTTTGCTAAAAGCGGCGGCGAGAGCACTGTTGTTGAAAATGCGAATACAGAAAAAATTATGAATACATCAAGCGGTAAGGTTCATCTTGTTTCTAAAGGGGTTTTTGATGATGGCATTTTTTGCAATTACTATATTGCTGTCGAAACAGGAAATGATATTTATTTAAAAGATAATTCAATGTGCGGAGTTGGAGTAGATTATTGCTATGCCGCAGACATAAACGGCGACAATAAAGAAGAAATTGTTTTGATGATTAACACCGGTGGTGCTGGTGGTGCAGGTTCCCATGAAGTATTTGTTTATGAAATAGAAAACTCCGATATTAAAGAAATGTTTTATGCCTCTGTTGACGGTATTGACACGGGATTTAAGTCAGAACTCAAAGAAAACTATAATATAAAAATCACTAACAGATTCACAGGATATGAATATAGCATTAATTGTGAAGATCATATCGATTTTATTAAAGCGTACTTTGACAATGAAGGAAAACCTATTAAAGAAGGAGCATTATCCATTGAAGGTTTTTATTATATCGAGCCTTCCGATTGGGATGATGATGGCATTTTTGAACTTATATGTATGCAGTATACTTATCTTTATGGCAGAGCGGATTCGCCCGGTGTTCTTCAAAGTGTGCTTAAATATAATAGCAAAACAAAATCCTTTGAAGTAATCGATGCTGAATTTATTCCTGTTGTTACTGTGCCCGAAGACTTTGACATTAGCTTCACCTTCGGTATTGAACTTGACAACGTTTACGATACCTACAACAATACCCTTAAAAAAGATATGGTGGCTGAAGATGATA
>CAYNIN010000176.1:0-1589 GCA_964397395.1 uncultured Faecalibacterium sp. | reverse complement strand
AAAAGGTTATCCTTGTTCGTCTTGAAACTTCACCTGAAGATATTACAGGTATGAAGGCTTCACAGGGTATCCTCACAGTCCGCGGCGGTATGACATCACACGCAGCCGTTGTTGCTCGTGGTATGGGTACTTGCTGCGTATCAGGTTGCTCAGACATCGCTATGGACGAAGAAAACAAGAAGTTCGTTCTTGCAGGTAAGACCTTCACAGAAGGTTCAGAAATCTCAATCGACGGTTCAACCGGTAACATCTACGACGGTATCATCCCCACAGTTGATGCTCAGATCGCAGGTGAATTCGGCAGAATCATGGCTTGGGCTGACAAATACAGAACTCTTAAGGTAAGAACAAACGCAGATACACCTGCCGACGCTAAGAAGGCTCGTGAACTCGGTGCAGAAGGTATCGGCCTTTGCCGTACAGAGCACATGTTCTTTGAAGCAGACAGAATCGCAGCATTCCGTGAAATGATCTGCTCCGATACAGTTGAAGAAAGAGAAGCAGCACTTGCTAAGATTCTTCCCATGCAGCAGGGCGACTTCGAGGCTCTCTACGAAGCACTTGAAGGCAACCCCGTAACAATCCGTTTCCTTGATCCTCCTCTCCACGAGTTCGTACCCACAGAGGAAGCAGACATCGAAGCACTTGCAGCAGCACAGGGCAAGAGCGTAGAAGCAATCAAGAATATCATTGCTTCACTTCACGAATTCAACCCCATGATGGGTCACAGAGGTTGCCGTCTTGCAGTAACATATCCTGAAATTGCAAAGATGCAGACTGCAGCAGTTATCCGTGCAGCTATCAACGTAAACAAGGCACATCCTGATTGGAACATCGTTCCCGAAATCATGATTCCCCTTGCAGGCGATGTTAAGGAACTCAAGTATGTTAAGGCAGTAGTTGTTGCAACTGCAGATGCAGAAATCGCAGCAGCAGGCGCAGACCTTAAGTATGAAGTTGGTACAATGATCGAAATTCCCAGAGCTGCTCTTACAGCTGACGAAATCGCTAAGGAAGCAGACTTCTTCTGCTTCGGTACTAACGACCTTACCCAGATGACCTTCGGCTTCAGCCGTGACGACGCAGGTAAGTTCCTTGATGCATACTACGATGCAAAGATCTTCGAAAACGATCCCTTTGCAAAACTCGACCAGACAGGTGTTGGTAAGCTTATGGAAATGTCCATCAAGCTTGGCAAGCCCGTAAACGAAAAACTTCACTGCGGTATCTGCGGTGAACACGGCGGTGACCCCACATCAGTTGAATTCTGCCACAAGATTGGCCTCGACTATGTATCTTGCTCACCCTTCCGTGTGCCCATCGCAAGACTTGCAGCAGCTCAGGCAGCTATCGCAAATAAATAATTCATCTATAAATGAATTTGCCCCACCGAGAAAATCGGTGGGGAATTTTGTGTATAAGCAGTAGCACCCCAGGCAGCTATCAAGGATGGCAGGAACTAAGATTTACTCAATTTGCTGAGTTCACACTGACGCTTGAGGATGCACAGGAATATGTTTATTCCCTATCCACAAAACGCAGAGTAAAATGCTGGCGAGATATTGAAGTAAAACTTTATATTTAAAATG
>CAYNIN010000175.1:0-1709 GCA_964397395.1 uncultured Faecalibacterium sp. | reverse complement strand
GTTTACGATACCTACAACAATACCCTTAAAAAAGATATGGTGGCTGAAGATGATATTACCGTAAACTTTGAGCCTTCTGACGAAGACTTAAGCAGAATCTATGCAAAAATTCTTGAACTCGATTTAACTTCAATCGAAAAGAAAATGACTTCATCCGTCCTCACAAAGACAGGTACCGTAACCTCCGTTTCACCTCTTAACCGATACAATATCAAAATAACAATGAACGGTGAAACCTATTATATTAACGGAGATGCAACGGCGGTATATTACAAAACAGAAAGCGATGAAGCAAACCGCTTCTGTCGGTTCACCGAGTTTATGACAGAACTCTATTACAATACCCTCGAATATAAATCCTTACCCGCCGCCGTCGGCGCTTACAGTTAAAAACTAATCCCATCGGTTCAGCCGATGGGATTAAATTATAATTAAAACTTAAAAGTTATTATCATTTTCTTCCGCAGATAAAAAGTTATAGGTTACAACATATTAACCTGCGACCGCACTTATTACTTATTCACTATTACTTCTTACCTAAAAAAAATCACTCAGGGCATAAAACCCTGAGTGCATTTTTTTAATACATTCCGCCACCCTGAGCCATTGCTGCAGCGGCTGCTGCATCTGCTGCGGGGTCGGGTATGTCTGTGATAAGAGATTCTGTTGTAAGCACCATTGCCGCAACGCTTGATGCGTTTTCAAGAGCAGAACGGGTGACTTTTGTAGGATCAAGAATGCCTGCTTCTGCCATATTGACATACTGTTCTTTTGCAAAGTCGAAGCCGTAGCCCGTTTTGCCTGAAGCCATAATTTCGTTAACGATAACAGAGCCTTCAAGACCGGCATTTTTTGCAATCTGACGAACGGGCTCTTCAAGTGCTTTGAGAACAATGCGGATACCTGTCTTTTCGTCGGGGTCTTCTGTTTCTTCAAGAAGGGCAGTAACAGAAGGTACTGCATTGAGAAGTGCAACACCGCCGCCTGCAACGGAGCCTTCTTCAACGGCTGCCTTTGTTGCTGCGAGAGCATCTTCGATGCGGAGTTTCTTCTCTTTCATTTCCGTTTCGGATGCGGCACCGACTTTGATAACTGCAACACCGCCTGCAAGTTTTGCAAGACGTTCCTGAAGTTTTTCTGTGTCAAATTCTGAAGTTGAAACTTCAATCTGTGCCTTTATCTGATTTACACGGGCTTTAATCTGCTCTTTGTTACCTGCACCGTCAACGATGGTTGTGCTTTCCTTTGTGATTTTAACCTGTCTTGCCGTACCGAGCATATCGGGAGTAGCGGTTGTGAGTTCAAGACCCAGGTCGGAAGTGATAACCTGACCGCCTGTAAGAATTGCGATATCCTGAAGCATTTCTTTTCTTCTGTCACCAAAACCCGGAGCCTTGACTGCAACGCAGGTGAATGTACCACGGAGTTTATTCACAAGCAGAGTTGAAAGTGCTTCACCTTCAACGTCTTCTGCAATGATAACGAGTTTCTTACCCATTTTGAGAACCTGTTCAAGAAGGGGAAGAATTTCCTGAATGTTGCTGATTTTCTTATCGGTGATAAGCAGAAGCGCATCGTCGATTATGGCTTCCATCTTGTCAAGGTCGGTTGCCATATAAGGTGAGATGTAGCCTCTGTCAAACTGCATACCTTCAACAACTTCCTTGCAGGTTTCGGCAGTCTTTGATTCTTCAACGGTGATAACGCCG
>CAYNIN010000174.1:0-1782 GCA_964397395.1 uncultured Faecalibacterium sp. | reverse complement strand
AGACAGACAGACAGACAGACAGACAGACAGACAGACAGACAGACAGACAGACATAGTTCTGTTTATTTCCGCATATTTAATATTGGATAATTAACCACTCAGAACTCGGATTTATTCGGGTTTTGGGTGGTATTAGTTTTTTAATTATATTCCCGAAAGGAGAAAATAAATGAAAAAAATTATATCCGTATTGTTAACCGTAATTATGCTTTTTGCAGTTATGGCTCCCGCTGTAAGTGCTGCCGGCGTAAAGTACCGTGACCTTACACCTATCGTTTACATCAGAGGTAACGGTGAAGCAATTTATGATTCCGAAGGCAATAAAGTTCCCGTTGAAATCGGCGACCTTTTCAATGAAGAAATCGTTCCCGAAGAAGAGAGTATCACAAAGGATGAGCTTATCGAGGCCAGCGTTAATATCCTTCTTCCATTTCTTGCAGAAGGTATGCTTATGGATAAGTGGGATAATTATGCCGATGCTATCTACGAGGAGTTCTCACCCTTATTTGAAAAAGCAACTCTCGACGGCAACGGTGACCCTCAGTTCGGCACAGCAGTTTCTGCCGAAACTCTTGCCAAGTCTGAATATAACGCTGCTAACATTGACTTTAAAGATCCTTCCGTTCTCGGTTGGTACCGTACAGGTCAGTATGATTTCTGCTACGACTGGCGTCTTTCTCCCTATGACCATGTTGACAGACTTCACGAGTATATCAATACAGTTATGGAAACAACCGGTTCAAATTACATCTGTATTGCCGCAAGATGTATGGGCGGCAGCCTTCTTAACGCTTATCTTGAAAGATACGGTCATTTAGGCCACGTCAAGAGAGTTTTCTACGGTGATGTACTTTCAAACGGTTGTGCAACAATCAGCGACTGCTTCAGCGGTAAAATCAAATTTAACGGTGCATACACCCAGATGTATCTCAAACAGTTAGAAAAATGCGGTGAAACAGGACAGGGTACGGGCTTTGTTCTTTCTGAAATTGCTTCAGAAATCGTTACAAAAACCGTTGACCTTTTCGTACAGACAAATGTTGTTGATACTGTTTTCGGCAGTGTTGAAGACCTTTACGATAAACTCTATAAAGCACTTATGCCCGCCCTCTGCCTTGGCACAGGTATGGCTACAATGCCTAACTACTGGGTAAGTGTTTACGAAGAAGATATGGACACTGCCCTTAATCTTGTATTCGGTGAAGAAGGCAGTGAAAGCCGTGAAAAATATGCAGGCCTTATTGAAAAGATTCAGTATTATAGAGAGCACGTTTCCTCAGACCTTCCCGGTTTCTATAAGAAAATATCCGAAGATTACGGTATAGGCGTTGGCGTTCTTGCAAGATACGGTTATCTTTCAATGCCCATTATCGAATCCTACGAGGAACTCAGCGACAGTCTTGTAGGTCTTCAGGATGCTGCATTCGGTGCAACAACCTCAACTGTTTTAACAACTCTTTCCGAGGACTACATCGCAGAGCGTATCGCTGAAAATCCCGATAACGCAAAGTATATCTCACTTGATAAAATGGTTGACTTATCAACCTGCTACTTCCCCGAAACAACCTGGGTTGTTAAAAATTCACATCACGATGACGGCGAAGTTTTCAGTGAGTTCTGCGTTCACTTCCTCACTTATGCAAACCTTACAGTTCACAACGATTCAAGAATGGCTCAGTTCTCTGTTCTGGATAAGAGCACTTCATGGGCAGGCTGCTTTGTAGCGCCTATGACGGAAGAAAACTGTGATAGTTTCGATTGGTTGAGCGTTGCAGAAACCAA
>CAYNIN010000173.1:0-1803 GCA_964397395.1 uncultured Faecalibacterium sp. | reverse complement strand
GAAGTCTTTTAAGACGGTTGTTTCTGTTAATAACTCTGCGGTAAAGGTCGTTAAGGTCACTTGTTGCGAAACGTCCGCCGTCAAGTTGTACCATAGGACGAATATCGGGAGGAATAACGGGGATAACGTCAAGAATCATCCATTCAGGTCTGTTGCCTGAATTTTTGAAGGCTTCAACAACTTCAAGTCTTTTGAGGACTCTTACTCTCTTCTGACCCGTTGCAGTTTCAAGTTGTTCACGAAGTTCTGCATCAAGAGCAGGAATATCTATTTCTGCAAGAAGTTCCTTAATGGCTTCTGCACCCATACCTACTCTGAATTCTTCGTCATTGTAGTAGTATTCCTTAATATCGTCATACTGCTTGTCATTGATTGCCTGTCCCTTCTTTACATTGGGAACTGAACCCGGGTTGATAACAACGTATGATGCGAAATAAAGGATTTTTTCAAGATCTCTGGGAGAAATATCAAGGATAAGACCCATTCTTGAGGGTATACCCTTAAAATACCAGATGTGTGAAACGGGTGTTGCAAGTTCAATGTGACCCATACGTTCACGGCGAACTTTTGCCTTTGTGATTTCAACACCGCAACGTTCACATACCTTACCCTTGTGGCGAATTCTCTTATATCTTCCGCAATGGCACTCCCAGTCTTTGAGAGGTCCGAAGATTTTTTCACAGAAAAGTCCGTCACTTTCGGGCTTGAGTGTACGATAATTTATAGTTTCAGGCTTAGTTACCTCACCGTATGACCATTCTCTTATCTGGTCGGGAGAGGCAAGACCAATCTTTATTGATTCAAAGGTAATATTTTCCATTGTATTATAAGCCAGCCCTTTCCGTAGTTTATATATTAGAAGTTAAAATCTCTTTTCCGTCTGCTTTCGGGCACTTTCAAAGCACCCGAAAACAGTATGAAGCATTACATATTGTCTTCATCAGGAACGAAGCCTGCACCGAATCCTGCATCGTTGATTGTGGGATTCATCTCGTTGAAGAATTCGTTTACGTCAAATGCATCGTCTTCATCGGCCGACTCAAAAGCATTAGCAAGGATTGAATCAAGGTCGAGTTCATCTTCATCTCCGTCTGCATCTTCATCTGAAAGGTCAAGGTCTTCCTCGTCGTCATCGTCGCTGAGAACGAGTTCTTCCTGATTATCTTCCTTTGCAGCAGGATATCTGTGAAGTGAAACGGGTTCGTCTGCGTCAAAATTCTGCTTAAGGTCAATTTCCTCATTGTCAGCGTCAAGAACCTTAACGTCAAGACCGAGACTCTGAAGTTCCTTAACAAGAACTTTGAAGGATTCGGGAACACCTGCCTGAGGCACGTTTTCACCGTTTACGATTGCTTCGTAAGTCTTTACACGTCCAACAACGTCGTCAGACTTAACGGTAAGAATTTCCTGAAGAGTATATGCTGCACCGTATGCTTCAAGAGCCCATACTTCCATTTCACCGAAACGCTGACCGCCGAACTGGGCCTTACCGCCGAGAGGCTGCTGGGTAACCAGTGAGTAAGGACCTGTTGAACGTGCGTGAATCTTATCATCAACAAGATGATGGAGCTTGAGGTAATACATATATCCGACGGTTACGAGGCTGTCGAACTTTTCGCCTGTACGTCCGTCTGTAAGCTGAGTCTTGGCGTCCTGTGTCATGGGTATCTTGGAGAAGTCGATTTCGGGACCGTCCTTGCCGGGATACTCTGCACGCTGGGCATCAGCCATTTCAAAGCATTTTCTGATATCTTCTTCGTGCGCGCCGTCAAATACGGGAGTCATAATCTTCCAGCCCAGAGC
>CAYNIN010000172.1:0-1807 GCA_964397395.1 uncultured Faecalibacterium sp. | reverse complement strand
GGTGCGCTTTTCTCCATCCTTGCAGGTTTCTTCGGTATGAGCGTTGCTACAAAGGCAAACGTTAGAACTGCAAGCGCAGCTATGAAGGGCGGTATGAACAAGGCTCTTTCAATGGCTTTCTCCGGCGGCTCCGTAATGGGACTTTGCGTTGTAGGTCTCGGTCTTCTCGGTATTTCTGTAATCTATCTTATTACAGAGAGCGCTGACTTGCTCTTCGGCTTCAGCCTCGGTGCTTCCTCAATTGCTCTCTTTGCCCGTGTTGGCGGCGGTATTTACACAAAGGCTGCTGACGTAGGCGCTGACCTTGTCGGTAAAGTTGAAGCAGGTATCCCCGAAGATGACCCGAGAAACCCTGCCGTTATTGCTGACAATGTTGGTGACAACGTGGGTGACGTTGCAGGTATGGGTGCCGACCTTTTCGAAAGTTATTCAGGCGCTATTATCTCTGCTATTTCATTGGGTGTTGTCGCTTTTGCCGCAACTCAATATGCCGTTACAGGTGCGCTCTATCCGATTTTTGTTGCCGCTATCGGTGTTATTGCTTCAATTATTGCCACCTTCTTTGTAAAAGGTAACGGAAAAGACCCTCACAAGTCACTTAAAACGGCAACAAACGTTGCTTCGATTCTTGTGCTTGCTGCAAGTCTTGCTTTAAGTTATGTGATGTTCAATTCTCTCAAATACGGTTTTGCAATTCTTGCAGGTATTGCTGTTGGTACTCTTATCGGTACTCTTACCGAAGTTTCCACCTCAGAAAAATATAAGTCCGTCAGAAAAATTGCAGAGCAGTCAGAAACGGGCTCGGCAACAAACATCATTTCAGGTATTGCCGTAGGTCTTAAATCAACGGCTATGCCTATTGTACTTATCTGTATCGCAATTTTCGTTTCCTACTTCTGCTGTAAGAGTGACATCAGCGGCACAGGTATCTACGGTGTGGCTCTTGCCGCTGTCGGTATGCTTTCAACAACAGGTATCACCGTTGCCGTTGACGCATACGGTCCCATTGCTGATAACGCAGGCGGTATTGCAGAAATGTCAGGACTTGACAAATCCGTAAGAGAGATTACCGACAAACTTGATGCAGTAGGTAACACAACTGCCGCTATCGGTAAAGGTTTTGCTATCGGCTCCGCCGCATTAACCGCTCTTGCTCTTTTCTTCTCATACGCACAGGCAGTAGGTCTTGAAACAGCCGGTATTGATCTTCTCAACTATCAGGTTGTTATCGGTCTTCTCATCGGCGGTATGCTTCCCTTTGTTTTCTCTGCATTTACAATGGAATCCGTAAGTAAGGCTGCTTATGAAATGATTGCTGAAGTACGCCGTCAGTTCAAGGCTATTCCCGGCATTCTCGAAGGCAAAGCAAAGCCCGACTACAAAACTTGTGTTGCTATCTCAACAACTGCGGCTCTTAAAGAAATGGTTGTTCCCGGTATACTTGCCGTTGTTTCACCTCTCGTTGTGGGTTGTGTACTCGGTGTAAGCGCCCTTGGCGGACTTCTTGCAGGCTCACTTGTAACAGGTGTTCTTCTTGCAATCTTTATGTCAAACTCAGGCGGTGCCTGGGATAACGCAAAGAAATATATTGAAAGCGGTGCAAACGGCGGTAAAGGCAGTGAGGCTCACAAGGCTTCCGTTGTCGGCGACACCGTAGGCGATCCCTTCAAAGATACAGCAGGTCCTTCAATCAACATTCTTATTAAACTGATGACAGTTGTTGCTCTCGTATTTGCCCCCTTATTCCTTGTGATTAACGGCGGTCAGGGATTTCTGATGTAATTTGAATAATACAATAACAGAAAGG
>CAYNIN010000171.1:0-1808 GCA_964397395.1 uncultured Faecalibacterium sp. | reverse complement strand
AATGAGCAATATAATATAGGTAATGTAAGGAAATTACACATAATAAAAAGAGTCGGCATTCTGTGAAGAACCCGACTCATAGCCTGTGAATTTATTGTTTGATTTTAAGTGATTTTATTTCTTGTTTCTCTTCTTTTTATAGAAGAATGAACCTATTATCATTACCGTAACGAATAAGATAAGATAGAAAACAACGGGGCAGGAGAACTCTCCCTTTACCTTTGCCTGAATATACGGCGTATAACCGTGAGCATATATAGCGGCAAAAATCATAAAAGCGCAGGATATAACCGATAAAGCAGGAAGAAGAAATCTTTTGACAAAGCCCATATCCTTTTCCTTCTTCATCCACATAATAAACATAGGAATATAAATGGCGTAAATAGTAACAACGGGAAGTTCGGAAGAGTCAAAGTTGAAAAGACCGAACCAGCCGCCTTCGGGGGAAAGATTTGCTCCGTAGAAATAAACAAGCCAGAAGGAGCAGACGAAAAGACCCCAGATAGATGAGTTAGTGGTCATATTTGTAGACTTGTCAACCTGAGCAAACATTTCGGTTTTGGGTCCCTGACCTCTTTCGGCAATAGCGTACATACCTCTCGTTGTGGCAACCATAAGTCCGTTAAGAGTACCCAGGCAGGAAACAACAATACAGAAATTGAGGAACGTACCGCCGAGAGCACCGAAAATGTTGGTGAAAGCCGTTGTGGCGCCTTCTTCCATAAGCACTTCGGTTGTGGCTCCGCCTGCAACACCGATATAATAGAAAACATAGGCGGCAACAACAACTAAAGAGCCGACAACAAGGGCAATGGGAAGGTTCCTTTTGGGATTTTTAAGTTCTGCATTGATTGAAGTTGCACAAATCCAGCCCTCGTAGGCGAAAACCGTGGCAACAACGGCGGCAAAAAGTCCGCTGCCCATACTTTCACCTGCAGAATGAGAAGTGACAGTTGCAAAGTTTTCCGTCAATGTACCGTTGATAAAACCGTAAACGGTGCCCACAACTGCCATAAGGCAAATAGGTATAAGTTTGATAACCGTGGCACTGACCTGAAATTTACCCGTAAGTTTCGGTGAAAGTGCATTAAGGGTAAATGAACATATAAGCATAAAGCCTGCAAGAGTCATAACCTGGGGAGATGTCATATTCCAACCGAGAATTACTCCAAAGTATCTTGCCGACACCCATGCAAGAACTGATGTCATACAAGGGTAGTAGATGTTTACCATAAACCAGGCAAGGCAATAAGCGTATTTCTTGCCGCAGGTAACTTCCGCATAGTCAATAACACCGCTTACTCTCTCATACTTTGTTGCCATAACGGCAAACTGTGCAGAGCAGAAAACCATAATAAGACCCGTGATGACCCAAGCAGCAATGCCTAAAGGCATATTACCGCCCGTAGCGTTAAGTACGTTTTGTGCCTTGAAGAAGACACCTGAACCGATAACTGTACCCACAACCATACAAATGGCGGTGAAAAGTCCGTATTTTCTTGTTAATTTTCCCATAATTTTTCTCCGTCTTTATTTTTGCAGGAATTTAATTCCTGATAGAAATATACCTTAAAAGTGCATAAAAATCAATAATAACGGCTGAAAAACGGCTATTGAGTTTTTTAATCGGAACTATTAAGTTTTTCGATTAAACAAAAAAAGTTTATTTAACTTGTCAATAAGATGCAAATATGGTATAATAACCTCACGACATCACGAAAAATCAATTTCATTGATTTTGGTTCTGTCGGAGAACATTGTATCATGCCCTTCGGACACAACCGCGTCCTTCGGATATGGTATAATAA
>CAYNIN010000170.1:0-1834 GCA_964397395.1 uncultured Faecalibacterium sp. | reverse complement strand
TTTTACAAAAGAATTTCTAAAAAAGAATAATAGACGCCCTAAGGGATAAAGGAGGTATAAAATGGCACCTAAAAAAAGCGGTTTAGGAAAAGGTCTTGACGCTCTTTTCCTTGATAATTCAACAGAGAATGAGTCGTCGGTAACTTCTCTTAATCTTAATGAAATTGAACCAAACAGAGCACAGCCCAGAAAAACCTTTGACGAAAGGGCTCTTGGCGAACTTGCAGAAAGCATATCAATGCACGGAGTTATTCAGCCCCTTCTTGTAAGACCTCTTTCCGACGGCGGCTATCAGCTTATCGCAGGTGAAAGACGTTGGAGAGCCTCAAGAATGGCAGGGCTTACAGAAGTGCCTGTTGTCATAAGAGAAATGGCAGACAGCGAGGCTATGGAACTTGCCCTTATTGAAAACCTGCAACGTGAGGATTTGAACCCGATAGAAGAAGCGGAAGGCTTGAAACTTCTTATGGATACCTATTCTCTCACACAGGAACAGGTATCTGAAAGGGTAGGCAAGTCAAGACCTGCAATTGCCAATGCGTTAAGACTTCTCTGTTTGCCCGAAGAAGTTCTTGATTTTGTTAAAGACGGCAAGATTTCTTCAGGTCACGCAAGAGCGCTCATACCTCTTTCCGATAAGGCAAAAATAATTTATCTTTGCAAAGATATAATCCAGAAAGAGTTATCCGTGCGTGAAACTGAAAGAATAGTTAAAAGTATTCTCAAGCCCAAGGATAAAAAAGAATCAAAAGGCAAAAAAAGAGACCCCTTCTTTGATGAATGTGAACTTGCCATAAGAGAAGAACTCGGCAGAAAAGCAAGTGTTAACCTTTCAAAAGGAAACAGAGGTACTCTTGAAATAGAATTTTTCAGCAAGGAAGACCTTCAGAGTATACTTGAAGCCCTTGCAGGTAACTAATAAGCAAAAAAAAGGAGCGACAGACAATGTTAGATATCAGACTTATCAGAGAAAATCCCCAGAAAGTAAAGGATGCCATGAAATCAAGAAACAAGGATATGGATGCCCTTGTTGACGAAATCCTTGAAATTGATAAAAAATTAAGAGAAATCACACAGAAAGCAGATGCTCTCAAGGCAGAGCAGAATGCTGCAAGTAAGCAGATTCCCGCCATCAAAAAGCAGGGCGGTGATGTAAGCGAAATTATGGCAAGAATGAATGCAATCAAGGAAGACGTAAAAGTTCTTGATGCTGAAAGAAATGAACTTGCCGCAAAGCAGAAGACCGTTATGTACGAGTTTCCTAACATACCCTCTGACACAACACCCATCGGTAAAGACGACAGCGAAAATGTTGAAATTCGCCGTTGGGGTGAGCCCAGAACCTTCGATTTCGAAGCAAAGCCTCATTGGGATATCGGTGCTGCTCTCGGTATTCTTGATCCCGAAACAGCAGGTAAGGTAACGGGTGCCCGTTTCCACTTCTACAAGGGTCTCGGCGCAAGACTTGAAAGATCCATCATCAGTTTCTTCCTCAATACCCACACAGAAAACGGCTATACCGAAGTGTTCCCTCCCTTTATGGTAAACCGTGCTTCCATGACGGGTACGGGACAACTTCCCAAGTTTGAAGAAGATGCATTCAAGGTAACAAACGATTATTTCCTCATCCCCACTGCAGAAGTACCCGTAACAAATATGTACAGAGATGACATTCTCGACGGCAGTCAACTTCCCATTTCTTACTGTGCATATTCCGCTTGCTTCAGAGCAGAGGCAGGCTCCGCAGGCAGAGATACAAGAGGTCTTATCAGACAGCACCAGTTCAATAAAGTTGAACTTGTAAAATTTGTCAAACCCGAAGAAAGTTATCAGG
>CAYNIN010000169.1:0-1839 GCA_964397395.1 uncultured Faecalibacterium sp. | reverse complement strand
CACCTTTTCTGCAGGGAAGGCACTCAACCCCCACGGCAGAAATATACGTCGCCGTTGAGCCACGGTTCGCCGTGTCCTCAAACCGACGGTTCCCGACAATTCGAACGTATCGAATATTTTTCAACTTTTTTTCCTTTCCCCCTTGACAAATGCTTTTTTTCAGTTTACAATCAGTACATAATTTAACAGATTAAACCGATGACCGAGAGTAGTAACTTTATTTGAAACTCACAGCGAGTCGCAGACGGTGCAAGGCGACAGTGTAGAATGAACGTGAATGGACTCGGGAGGGTGCTCCGAAATTTCAGTAGGCGGCAACGGAAACTCTAACCGTTATGATGAGAGCGTATGTCAGTACGTGATAAGAGCCTTAAGGTGGCGACAGTCCTTCTGTTCCTTACGGAACGGGAGTTTATTTTTTTATAAGGAAGTGCTTTTATGTATTATTCAGGTTTCCGATGGCGTAGTTAAAGACCTCTCTGACTATTACATATTATTTATAACTTAACATCTATTTATCCTGAGGAGGAACTGATTATGATTTTCAATAATATAGATTTTAACACATATTTCAAAAATTATCCCGATGCTGACGGCTACTTCGGCAAATACGGCGGTGCTTACATCTCCCCCGAACTCAAAAAGGCTATGGAAGAAATAAACGAAGCCTATTTCACAATCTGTAAGTCAAGCAAATTCGTCAGCGAACTTCGCAGAATCCGCAAGGAATTTCAGGGCAGACCCACTCCCATTTCCTACCTTGAAAGACTTTCAGGCAAAATCGGCAACGTACAGATTTATGTAAAACGTGAAGACCTTAACCACACGGGTGCTCACAAACTCAATCACTGTATGGGCGAAGCACTTCTTGCAAAGTATATGGGTAAGAAAAAGGTTATTGCCGAAACAGGTGCAGGTCAGCACGGAGTTGCTCTTGCAACGGCAGCGGCTTACTTCGGTCTTGAATGTGACATTTATATGGGCGAAGTTGACATTAAAAAGCAGGCTCCCAACGTTGCAAGAATGAAAATTCTCGGCGCCAATGTTATTCCCGTAACTCACGGTCTTGCAACCCTCAAAGAAGCCGTTGATGCTGCTTTTGCCGCATACTGCAACGAATATAAAGATGCAATCTACTGCATCGGCTCCGTTGTCGGCCCCCACCCCTTTCCCATGATGGTACGTGACTTCCAGAGCGTTGTTGGTATCGAGGCAAGAGAGCAATTCCTTTCCATGACGGGTGAACTTCCCGATGCCGTTGTCGCCTGCGTCGGCGGTGGCTCAAACGCTATGGGTATGTTCTCGGGCTTCCTTAATGACCCCGTTGATATTTACGGTGTTGAGCCTCTGGGCAGAGGTACGGCTCTCGGCGACCACGCCGCAAGTCTTCAGTACGGCACAGAAGGTGTTATGCACGGCTTCAACAGCATTATGCTCAAAGACGAAAACGGTGACCCCGCTCCCGTTTACTCCGTTGCAAGCGGTCTTGATTACCCCTCATCAGGCCCCGAACACGCTTTCCTTCACGAACTCGGCAGAGTCAAATATGACGTTATCTCCGACGAAGAAACTATTGAAGCCTTCTTCACCCTTTCAAGACTTGAGGGTATTATCCCTGCTATTGAAAGTTCCCATGCCGTTGCTTATGCTATGAAAAAAGCAAAGGAAATGGGCAAGGGCTCCATTCTGGTGTGCCTTTCCGGCAGAGGCGATAAGGATATGGATTATATTATTGAGCAGTACGGGTTGGGAGAGAAGTACAACCTTAAATAAATGCAGAATGCAAAATTGCAGTCGCAAGGAAACTTGCGGCTGCTTTTTTCTGCCGTGGGGGTTGAG
>CAYNIN010000168.1:0-1858 GCA_964397395.1 uncultured Faecalibacterium sp. | reverse complement strand
AGAGTTACAAGGATATACTGAAAGGTGAAATGAAAAATGATAAGATTTGAAAGTGACTACACTCAGGGTGCTGTGCCCGAAATAATAGAAAGACTTGTTGAAACAAATCTTGAACAGACTCCCGGCTACGGTACGGATAAATACTGCCTTTGTGCCGCAGATAAAATCAGAAAAGAAATCGGTGACGAAACTGCCGATGTGCATTTTTTAGTTGGCGGAACACAGACGAACTACACTTTTATATGCAGTGCTTTACGTCCTCATCAGGCTGTTATCTGTGCCGAAACGGGTCACATCTTCGTCCACGAAAGCGGTTCTGTTGAAGCAACGGGTCACAAGGTAATTGCCCTGCCGAGTGCCGACGGAAAAATCACCGCAGAGCAGATTGAGACTTTGGTAAACGCTCACAGAGCCGACGAAAATTTTGAACACACCGTTCAGCCGAAACTTGTATACATCTCTTTCCCCACAGAAAACGGCACAATCTACTCAAAAAATGAACTTGAAAGCATTTCTGAAGTATGCAAAGAAAAAGACCTTATTCTTTTCCTTGACGGAGCAAGACTCGGCTACGGACTTGCAAGTCCCGAAAACGACCTTACTTTTGCCGATATTGCCCGTCTTACCGATGCTTTCTACATAGGCGGCACAAAAGTCGGTGCACTTTTCGGCGAAGCACTTGTTATCACAAACAACTCCCTTAAATCCGACTTCCGCTATATTGAAAAGCAGAAAGGCGCCATGCTTGCCAAGGGAAGACTTTTAGGTTTGCAGTTTGATACTCTTTTCACCGACGGTCTTTATATGAATATTTCCCGTCACGCCGCTTCTCTTGCAATGAAAATCAGAGAAGCCTTTATAGAAAAAGGTATCGACTTCCTTTATGATTCCTATACAAATCAGCAGTTCCCCATTCTCACAAAAGAACAGAAAGAGATTCTTGACAAAGACTTCGTATCTTCTTTCTGGTGTGAAAAAGACGGCAAGATTGCAGTTCGTTTCTGCACGAGTTGGGCAACACCCGAGGAAGACGTGCAATTCCTCATTGAAAAGATAAAGACTTTATAAGAGGGTAACTTTATGAGAATGAGAAAAAAGAAAAATCTCAATGAGCGTCTTGATGCGGTAAAGGATTATATAATCCTCACCGAACTTGGCGGCGAGAGAGATTTTAACAAGGCAATTGAAGATAAAAGGCTGTTCAATTTAGAAGAACTTTTCGGCAACTCAAATCCCGTCAGAATGGAAATCGGTTGCGGCAAAGGTCAGTTTATCAGAGAAATAGCACAAAGACACCCCGACATTAACTTTATTGCTGTTGAAAAAGACAGAAATGTCATTGTTCAGGCCTGCGAAAAGGTTAAAAATGCAGAACTTACCAACGTAAGATTTATTGCCGGTTCGGCACAGTATCTGCCGAAGTTTATCCCCGAAAAAAGCATTGAACTTCTCTATCTTAATTTCTCCTGCCCTTTCCCCAAGGCAAAATATGCAAAGCACCGCCTTACTCACAGAGATTTCCTTTCTCTTTACAGAAAACTTCTTAAAGAAGGTGCGGAAATTCACCAGAAAACCGACAATATGCACTTTTTTGAATTTTCAATCGAGGAATTTTCTGCGGCAGAGTATAAAATAAAAAACGTTTCCCTTGACCTTCATAACAGCGGTTTTGAGGGAAACATAGTAACAGAATATGAAAAGAGATTTTCAGATTTAGGTCAGCCCATTTACAGACTTGAAGCACAGGTATAAAAAAGCGTTTACAGACTACGGCAAATGTATCTGTAATCACCTGCGGCAGTACTAACGGTATGAAAGAGTTTTAAAGAAAGAAATAATAATCATAAGAATGTGATTA
>CAYNIN010000167.1:0-1906 GCA_964397395.1 uncultured Faecalibacterium sp. | reverse complement strand
GGCCCGAGATTATATTAAATTTTAAGGAGTATAAAAATGAGCATTAAAGATTTCAAAACAAAGTTTAAAGAGCACTTTATTCCCGATGATGATTACGATGATGATGTTGAGTTTGAAGAAGAAGGGGAGTACGATGAGGATTACGAAGATTCTGCCTATGATTCGGGTGAGCAGGATTCTTACCGTTATTCACCTGACAGTATGTTGAATCCCCCCGAATACGTAAAATACGGCGAGCCCGTAAAACCCAAGAAAGAGGCACCCAAGGCTTCCTATAAAAAAACAGGCAGTAACATTTACAATATGAACGCTTCTGTAAATGATGAAAAGCCCAAGGCAAAATTCAAACTTAATTTCATTGTTCTTAATAATCTTTGCGACGCCGTGAATGTTGCAGATATTATGATGAAGAAAAATGAAATGGTTGTTGTTAATTTCTCAAGACTTTCAGATGACCAGAAAGTCAGAGCAACAGACTTCCTTGACGGCGCAAAATATGTAAGCGATTCACTTTTCACTAAATTTACAGATGAAATATTTGCATACCTTCCTAAGAGTGTTGAACTTCACGGTGATTTTTATGACCAGGTTGACCTCGATAACATTGGAAGTTACTGATTAAAGGAGAGATAATATGATGTTACCTAATCAAATCAATTCACAGCGTTTTGCATTAGCAGGCAAAGGCGGATATAAAGCAGCAGATGTTGATGCTTTTATCCAGAAAGTTTATCAGAACTATAACAAACTTTATAATGACAACAATATTTTAAGAGAAAGACTTTCGGCAATTACACCTTTAATTGACGAATATAACGAAAATAAAAAGGCTATTGCCAATGCTCTTATCTGGGCACAGACAACCTCCGACAATACTGTAAACACTTCAAAAATCGAAGCAGAAAAAATTATGGAGGAAGCAAAGGCAGAGGCTGAAAGATTTCTTGCTTCAAAGATTGCTCAGGCAGAGGCAGTTTACGCCGAAACTCTTAAAGAAACTGCCGATGAACTTGAAATGACAAAGGCAGAACTTGCAAGAGTAAAGAATGAAACAATCGTTCTTTCCGAAAAATATATTGAAGAAATCAACAAGAAGGCAAAGGAAATTGTTGAAGACGCAAATATGAAGGCTTCACAGATTGTGGCTTCTGCTTATTCCGATGCAAAATCTGCAAGAGAAAATGCAGATGCAGTTCTTCTTGAGTCCAAAAAGCAGCTTAAAGAAATCAAAGGTGAAATTGCTTCCTTTAAACTTCAGGCACAAATACTTTTCAAAACTGCAAGTGAAGAACTTGACAACCTTCGTGTCGGCGAAGAGGATATTCTTGCTCTTTCCGAGGGCGAAGAAATCAAGGCTGAGCAGATTGATATTGATACAATTCCTGCTTTTGATGTTGACTTTTCCGCACCCGAAGAAGAAGTCGCCGAAGTTACCGAAGAAGCGACAGACAGAAACATCGAACTTATATCCGCTTCAGCAAATGCGGAAATGCCCGATGTAAGCAGTTACATATCAAAGATTTTTGATTCCGTGGGCAAAGAAGACAACGATTTCTCATCTTTTGCCGACGACCTTAACGGTATTCTCGCAACTTCACTTGAAGGTACGGGTATCAGTTTTGAAGATATTGAAATTGATTTTGATGAGGTAACTTCCGACAGTGAATAAAAAGAATATGATACGTTTACTGTCACTTGCGGTAATCGGTATAATAGTAGGTCTTGACCAACTGTTTAAATATCTTGTTGTTTTATATTTAAAACCAATTGATACCTTTATGCTGATACCCGGAGTTCTGCAACTTCATTACCATGAAAACGACGGTGCAATGATGGGTATGATGGACGGCAGAATTGAGATTATGACGGTGCTTTCGCTCATTTGCATGGTTATAATAATCGGCGT
>CAYNIN010000166.1:0-2009 GCA_964397395.1 uncultured Faecalibacterium sp. | reverse complement strand
AGCAACTGAAACCACTCCGGAAGTTCCTGCCGTTCCCGGTGTTGTGAATATGACCAACGGCTCATTTACAGGCAACTCTGCAATGGCAGGCGGTGCGGTAAGTATCCGTTCAGGCTGTGAGGCAACACTTACAGACACAGTTATCACAGGCAATACCGCAGAGGGTTACGACGGTGACAACGACGGTGACGGCGAAGGCGGCGGTGCAATCTATGTCGGCTTCGGTACAGTTACTCTCAATAATGTAACTGCAACGGGCAATGAAGCAAAGGCTACTGCTTATGTAAATAAAGATAATGTTGAAAAGCTTTACAGCTTCGGCGGTGTTATCGACGCTTACAAGGCAACGGCAGTTACAGTAAACGGAGGTACCTTCAGCGGTAACAAAGCAGCAACGGGCGGTGTGATCTTTGCTGACTCCTCAACTGTAGAAGTAACGGGTGCAGCATTTAACGGAAACGAATCCACTTACGATAACACCGATTATGACTCATCCTGCGGCGGCGGTGCTCTTGCAGTTGCAGGCGGCACACTTACCGTTGATTCATCAGTATTTGACGGCAATAAATCAGATTACTACGGCGGTGCAATTCACGCTCTGAGCGTAACGGCAACCATCGGAAACAAAACCGAAATCAAGAATAATGAAGGTTTAACAGGCGGTGCGGCTTACTTCTCAAACAGCTCAATGGTAACAATGAGCGATACGGTAATAACCGGTAACACTTCAAACTTCAACGGTGTTGTATTTGTCGGCGGCAGTGCAAACATCAGCAATATCACTGCTACTGAGAATAACGGTAAATACGGCGGTGTGCTTTATTTAAGCGGCGGCAACTCCGAGGTAACAGACTCTGTCTTCGCTGATAACACTTCATCAAGTCAGGGCGGTGCAGTCTATGCAAAGAACGGCACAGTAACCTTTGCACGCAACACCTTCAGCGGTAACTCATCAAGCCTTGGCGGTGCTCTTTACCTTTACAATGAAGAAGTTACTCTCACAGATAACGAGTTTACTTCAAATGAAGCAACTTCAAACGGCGGTGCCGTTGACATTGCCGGTGCAACAGTAAATGCTACGGGCACTAACAAGTTCACATCTAACAGTGCAGTCGGTCACGGCGGTGCAGTTTATGTTTTATATATCGATGTTGAAGAAAACGGTGTGAAAACAAGAATCCCCGGTGTTCTCAATATGACCGACGGCACATTTGAAAACAATACTGCTTTGGCAGGCGGTGCCGTAAGTATCCGTTCCGCTTCAGAAGCAACCTTCGAAAACACAGTATTTACCGGTAACACAGTTGAAGGCTACAAAGACGACAACGACGGTGACGGCGAAGGCGGCGGCGTAATCTACGTAGGCTACGGTACGGTTACACTTAACAATGTAACTGCAACGGGCAATGAAGCAAAGGCAACTGCCTATGTAAACAAAGATAATGTTGAAAAACTTTACAGTTTCGGCGGTGTTGTTGACGCTTTTTATGGTACAGTTAGTATTAACGGCGGTACCTTCAGCGGTAACAAAGCCGCAACGGGCGGTGTAATCTTTGCTGACTCCTCAACTGTTGTAATTAAGGGTGCAGAACTTAAGGAAAACGAATCCACTTACGAAAACACCGACTATGACTCATCCTGCGGCGGCGGTGCTGTCGCTACGACAGGCGGTACACTTACCCTTGACGGCGTAACGTTAGACGGTAACAAGTCAGATTGGTACGGCGGTGCAGTTAATGCGGTAGGCGGTACTACCGTTAGCATCGTAAATGAAACTGTGTTCAAGAATAATACAGGTGCAACGGGTGCGGCTGTTTACTTTAAGGACAGTTGCAAAGTAACAATTGACAACAGCAGTTTCACCGATAATGTTGCATCTTACAACAGTGTTATTTACACAGGCAGCGGTACTCTCAATATGACAAAGGTAACTGCTACGGGTAACAGTGCAGTTTACGGCGGTGCACTTTATGTAAGCGGCTCAGCGGTTGCAACAGTAGCAGAAAGCA
>CAYNIN010000165.1:0-2035 GCA_964397395.1 uncultured Faecalibacterium sp. | reverse complement strand
TAACAGAGCCGACGGTCTTTCCGTTACAACAACCTACACTTACGATAAGATAAACAGACCCACAAAGACAACCATCAACAGCTCCGTAAATTATACCTAAAGAACACAAGGGGACGGTTCTATTGTGTTGACAAAAAAACGAAATTAAGACAGGGGGCGGTTCCCCGTCTTGAGTGAAAACTAAATTCACCTCGATGCTTTCGGGTGTCGGGGTGAAACCCTTCTCGGCGGTGCCCTCTGACTGCCAAGAAAACGCCTTCCCCGCGTATGAAAAACAAGCCAATTTTGACGATATCTGCCTTAACAGAGAGCCCGTTCCCTGTCCAAATGTCCAATTTTATTTACAAGAGTATAAGGCTTATACACAGGGTGTAAATCTTTGCTGTTAACACAACAATTAAGACCGTCCGGGTTGGGCGGTCTTTTTGTTAAAAGGCGTCAGATTTTAACTTGAAATGCATTGATTACTTATTCGGAATTTTAAGAATCTGCCCGGGGTGAATAGTATCTGATTTCAGTTTGTTGAGCGTTTTTATTTCCGTATACCTGTTGCCGTCACCAAGATATTTAGCGGCAATGTTCCAAAGGGAGTCGTTCTTTACAACCGTATACGTAATAATCTGATCTTTGTCATTTTTATTAAATCCGTTTAATCCGGCGGCTTTTATTGATTTTGGATAATCTATATATCCATAGTTTAAATCCACGCTTGTATTGATGCCGTCGATTTTTCCGGTATGGCTATACTGCCATATACCATGGGGATATTTGAAGGTGGTTTGTGTTACACCTGTATGGGCAACCCACACAGCATATCGCTTAAGAATTTTTTCTGTGAAGTTTGATTCGAGAAATGACTTATAGCTATATATACCAACCCAGTAACCTGCTGCTTCAAGTTCTTCGCAAAAAGCAGTTGTGATTTTTTGTAACAGATCTTCCGATAAAGCAAGTTGTATTTTGTTTTCAATATCAAAATATATCGGATACTCAAACACTTTGTTTTCAATAGCCTTAAGGCAGACTGCGGCTTCTTTTTTTGCTTCCTCAACAGATAATGCATAACTGTACCAATAGGTTCCTACGGGAATAGAATTAGCTTTGCAACCTGCATAGTTTTTTTCAAACTGAGCATCTTTTTGAGAAATTTCCCGTCCGTATCCTGCACGAATTATTGCAAATTCAACAGAGTCGGATTTAACCTTTTTCCAGTCAATTTCACCTTGGTGTGAGGATACGTCAATTCCTTTAGTCATAATAACACCTCCTTATAATCATTTTATTCGTTTATAAGTTTTTTATATAACCATAGCAAAGGCACATTCCGTTTTTTTTGAAATGTGCCTTTGGTCAGGAATTCAGTTTGTCTGCAAAAAAATTATCCTATCTGCGTAATGACAAGATGTGCAGAAACAGGACGTGTTCCTCCTGCAAGCGGGGTAATGGTAAGAGCGGTTGAGTTGCCGGCAGGGTTTCTAACGGTCAAAATAGAGTTAATGACAGTAGTTGTTACAATTGCCATGCCTACAATTTGTGAAGCGCCGGTAGCTCTGCCGACAACAGTGTACGCCAGGTCTGCTCCGTTCAGAGTCAATATTAATTGACCTGCTTCGTCAACACTAACCTCAAACAGTATCTGATAGGTTCCGATCTGCGCCAAATTGAATGAATCCGGTCCGGTTCTGGAAATATCAGAACTGCTGTTAGGCCCGTCTTGCGGGAAACTGACGTCAGTTCCGGGTGCTACTGTTGCCGAATTATCGGGAGGCATCAGTGCATAGAAATCTGCATAGTTCAGTACACCGCCTGCAGGACCTTGCGGACCGGTAGCGCCTGTTTCACCAGCAGGACCTTGCGGACCAACGGGACCAGTTTCACCTGCAGGACCTTGCGGACCGATGGGACCTGTTTCACCTGCAGGACCTTGCGGACCAACAGGACCAACCTCACCTGCAGGACCCTGAGGACCCGTAGCACCTGTTTCACCTGCAGGACCTTGCGGACCAACGGGACCGATTTCACCTGCAGGACCCTG
>CAYNIN010000164.1:0-2051 GCA_964397395.1 uncultured Faecalibacterium sp. | reverse complement strand
TTGACATTTACCCCTGCTGCAAGAAAAACCATCTCCGACTTTCTTCGTGACACCTCAACCGTACCCGAAGACTACGACGCAATTTTCACCGGGGATCTTGGCTTCGTGGGCTCGGCACTTTTAAGGGAACTGCTGAAAATGGAAGACGGTATCGACATTTCTTCGGTACATCAGGATTGCGGTATGATGATTTATGACAGAGAACGGCAGGACGTACACGCAGGCGGTTCAGGTTGCGGCTGCAGTGCAAGTGTGCTTTGTTCTCATATTTTAAAGAAGATGAATGAGGGACAGTACAGCAACATTCTCTTTGTGGCAACGGGTGCACTTATGTCACCTGTATCTTCAAGAGAAGGGGAGTCGATACCCGGTGTTGCCCACCTTGTAAATATAAAAAGGGGTGAAAAGTGATGAGTTTATTCAGCAGTATAAAATGTATCTTCTGCCTTGTTAAGTGCAGTAAATATCTTTACTATATCAAAAAGGCGGTGTGTTTTCTTACAGTTGCCGTTGCCGTGGTAACTTGCCTTACGCTTGCAAAAGGTGACGGTAAGATGATAAGATATTTCAGGGGGCTTATATGATGGAAATAGTTTTAACGCTTCTGAAGGCCTTTCTTGTGGGCGGACTTATCTGCACCGTCGGTCAGCTTCTCATTGACCTTACGAATCTTACGCCTGCAAAAATACTCGTTTCCTTCGTTATTATCGGCGTTATTCTCGGTGCCCTGGGCATTTACGAGCCTATTGTGGAATGGGCAGGAGCAGGTGCAACCTTGCCGCTTACGGGCTTCGGATATAATCTTGCAAAGGGTACAAAAGAAGCCCTGGGAGAAGACGGACTTTTAGGTGTGCTCAGCGGACCTCTTTCCTCGGCATCGGTGGGCATTATGGCGGCGGTTATATGCGGACTTGTGGTTTCCCTTTTCGCCAAGAGTAAGGATAAACAGTGAGGATATATTTTCAGCGTGGGGAATAAAATCTCCACGCTGTTGTTGTATAAAGTCGAAATACGGTGTTTAATTGACAAGTTTTATCGGTATAGAAGTAAAAACTATTGACTTTTTTAAAGTTTTTCGATATAATCACAATTGACGGAGGTGGTCGAAGTGATTTTAAGACCTGACTATATAAACGCAATTAAACCTTTCATAGATGCACCGCTTGTTAAAATTCTTGCAGGTGTCCGTCGGTGTGGTAAATCAACAATTTTTGAAATGTTAGTGCAGGAAATCAAAAACAAGGGTGTTTCTTCCGACAACATTATTGAAAGAAAGTATAACAATCCTAACTATGACGACTTTACGGCAAAAAAGATGTATGCCGATTTGAAAGAAGCCATAAACGGAAAAGGAAGATGTTATCTTTTTCTTGATGAACTTCAGGAAATCGGCGGTTGGGAAAAAACAGTGAATTCTCTTATGGAAGATTTTGATGTTGATATATATGTTACAGGCTCAAACTCGAAACTTATGTCAAGTGAAATATCAACATATTTAACAGGAAGATACGTTATGATTCCTGTTTATACGCTTTCTTTTAGGGAGTATCTGACCTTCAAAAACAAGGATATTACGAGAGCAAGAGAAGTTTTTGATGAATATGTGCTGTACGGTGGTTTTCCCATTGTGGGTATAAGTGATTTTGATACAAAATCTGCATATCAGGTTGTTGAAGGTATTTATGCTTCTGTAATAACAAGGGATATTTCTAAAAGACACAAGATAAGAAATAAAGATCTGTTTGACAGAGTTGTAAGATATATTATTGAAAACGTAGGTCAGACTTTTTCTGCTTCTTCAATAGTAAAATTTCTTAAAAGTGAAAACAGAAGTCTTTCTGTTGAAACGATATATAATTATCTCAAATGGCTCAGCGAAGCATTCATAATTTATCCCTGCAAAAGATATGATTTGCAAGGAAAAGCAATACTGAAAACTCAAGAAAAATATTACCTTTCCGATATTTCAGTAAAATATAGCTTACAGGGCTTTGAAAGAAAAATGTTATCAGCTGTATTTGAAAATATTGTTTTTCTTGAAATGAAACGCA
>CAYNIN010000163.1:0-2107 GCA_964397395.1 uncultured Faecalibacterium sp. | reverse complement strand
TTCCTGTTTTCGGAGAAAAAGGTGGCAGTCGTAAGACTGACGGATGAGTTTTCCCCTCACTCCGCAACAACCGATTAAATTTGCAGGTGATACCTTTGCTTCTACTCGTGAGCCTGCATTATCAACCGTCAGTCGCCTGCCGTTTTCCGCACAGAAGCACTATAGTTTAACAGTACAATCAAAAAAACAAACTGTTGCACCTTTCCAATCAAAGTGCAACAGTTTTTCTGTCTTCATTTATTTCTCAAAATCTTTCAAAGTATATTTCAGTTCCTCCACCACATCGCAAGGAAGCATACCCGACTTCGATGTCTTCTCGGCAACGGCATCGCCCGTATGACCGTGAACATAAACAGCAGCCGTAACGGCATTTATAAGTTCAAAGCCCTGAACGGCAAAACCGCCCATAAGACCTGCAAGAACATCTCCGCTTCCGCCTTTGGAAAGTCCTGAATTACCCGAAGCATTGATATAGGTCTTTTGTTTTTTCGGCTCGGCAACAACGGTATTAGAGCCTTTGAGCACAACATAAACTCCGTTTGCCTGAGCGAAGGCTTTTGCACAGGTAATCCTGTCGGACTGCACGATTTCAACGGGAGTTCCCACAAGACGTGACATTTCTTTCGGGTGAGGTGTGAGAACAACCTCGCTGGTGGCATTTCTGAGTATAGCGAGATTTTTTGCAATAATATTTATAGCGTCGGCATCAACGATTACAGGTACTTTTGCATTGGTGATAACGGCTCTGACAAGTGCCGCAGTATCCTCATTGACACCGATTCCGGGTCCAATAACAATTGCATCAAACCTGTCAAGTTCGGGCAGAAGTTTTTCCGCCGCCTTTACGGAGAAAGTACCGCTTAAGTTTTCGGGCAGAGGCATCAGAAGTGCTTCCGTGAGTTTACTTGCAATAGGCAGATAGGCACTTTCGGGAAATGCCATTGTCACAAGTCCCACTCCGCTTCTGAGTGCCGCAGAGCCGACCAGCACGGGCGCACCCACCATTGTTCTGCTGCCACAGATACAAAGCAGATGACCGAAGGAGCCTTTGTTTGCCGTAGCCTCTCTTTTCGGAAAAAGGTTGCCCACTTCAAATTTATTGTAAGTATAAAGAGAGTCGGTAATGCAGTTATAACTTTCCTCGGGTATACCGATGTTTGCAATAATGATGTCACCGCATCTGTCGGCGGCGGGGTGAATAATGTGAGCAGGTTTCAGAGCAGAAATTGCAACGGTATAGTCGGCACAGAAAGCGTCAGGGTCGTTATATCCGCTGTTGCAGTAAACGCCGCTGGGAAGGTCAATTGCAAATTTCAAACCTTTGGCAGAAGACATCTCTTTTAAAAGATACCTCATTTCATCGCTGATACTGCCGTAAAAACTGAAACCGAAAACCGCATCGACAATAACGTCTGCATTTCTGACAGTCTGTATCGCCTTGGCTTTATCAGCATCGTACCACACCGTAGGGATTGAAAGGTCAATAACAAGTTTATACATATATGTCGCTTCCTGACTGTTGGGGTAGCCCGAAGCGAGTATAACACAGACATTGTAGCCGTTTTCCGCCATTTTCCTTGCAACAACAAAGCCGTCACCGCCGTTGTTACCCTTACCGCAAACAACTGCAACATTGCGTTTGGGCGTGTTCTGCCCTTCAATGATATTTCTGATATTTCTTGCGCAGGCGGCACCGGCATTTTCCATCATTCTCTGATAGGAAAGGCCGTACTTTGCAGTGAACTGCTCAACCTGTTTCATTTCTTCTGAGGTTAAAAGTCGCATATAATCATCACCTTTCACAGCAACTTGAAATAACTTTACCATTATATTAGTTCATTTTATATTGTATCACCTAAAAAAACATTTAGCAAGTAATTTTTAAACTCTTAAAGCCATGTTAACTTTTTATTCCAAAAGCCTTGACATTTCCCCCGTTAAACAGTATAATATCAAAGTCGCAAGACACGCCGGTGTGGCGGAATAGGCAGACGCAAGGGACTTAAAATCCCTCGGTGGCAACACCGTACCGGTTCAAGTCCGGTCACCGGCACCATTTTGAGTATTCATAAGGGATTTGACCTGTGAATACTCAATTTTTTTGCTT
>CAYNIN010000162.1:0-2222 GCA_964397395.1 uncultured Faecalibacterium sp. | reverse complement strand
AAAATCACAATCAACGACAGAGATATCGACGATTATTTCGGTCTTGAAACACTTAAACTCATCGTTCGTCAGCCTCTCAATCTCACAGAAACAACTGAGAAGTTTGACATCGTTTGCCGTGTAACAGGCGGTGGCGTAACAGGTCAGGCCGGTGCTATCCGTCACGGTCTTTCAAGAGCTCTCCTTCAGTATGACGAAGAACTTCGTCCTGCACTTAAGAAGGCAGGCTTCCTCACTCGTGACCCCAGAATGAAGGAAAGAAAGAAGTACGGTCTCAAAGGCGCTCGTCGTGCACCCCAGTTCTCAAAGAGATAATTTATCCCGAATGGGATTATTCAAAACCCCGAAACTGTTCAGTTTTCGGGGTTTTAGTGTATTTTTTTCTGCTTTTACTGTTGAAAAATATTTATTTTATGATACAATTGTTAAAAAAGGAGGCTTACTTATGAAAAAAGTATTAAGTTTAATTATGGCAATCGTTCTCGTTTTTGGCTCACTTGCAACAACTGCATTTGCCCGGAGCACCGAAAACGGTGACGCAGTTACAGTTAAAATGCTGAACTTCAACGTTGCGGGTCTTCCCAAATTCGGCAGCGGAGCAGACGGCGAAGGCGACACTGCAACAATTGCAAAATACATCAACGAAAACGGCTTTGATATTGTTGCCGTTCAGGAAGACTTCTGGTACCACTCAACCCTTGTCAGCAATCTTGACGGCTATAACTACCGCTCAAATTTTTCGGGCTCAATCCCGGGCGGTGACGGTCTGAACGTATTTACAAAGACTATGCCCATCTACAATGAGTTCAGACAGCAGTGGAATGCGGCTTACGGTGATATTGCAGAAGGCGATACCCTCACACCCAAGGGCTTTATGCATACGGTTATATATGTAGGTGACGGAATTTACGTTGACTTTTATAATCTTCATGCTGATGCTTTCGATACCGACGGCTCAAAAGTCGCAAGAGAAAGCAATTACAGACAGATTGCCGCTTACGTACAGAAGAACTACGAACAATACGGCAGACCCGCTATAATCACAGGCGACTTCAACCATTTCCTTCATACAACACCTGAAGTAAACAGTAATATGTATCAGATTTTCCATGAAGAACTCGGAATGAAAGACGCTTGGGTTGAGATACATAACGGCGGCGACTATTTCGATTTTGCAAAATGGTATCAGACAGGTGTTTCCTATTGGGGTCACTGGGATTCAGTTGAAAAATTCCTCTATTTAAGCGGTGACGGCGTTGAAGTTGAGCCGATAGATTTCGAATACACTTGGGTTACAAACAGTGAAGGCGCCAGAGTATCCGACCACGCATCCGCTGAATGTACCTTTAAATTCACTAAAACCGCAGAATATACCGAGCAGGATTACGACCTGAAGGTTGTGGGAGAAATTCCTCTTCGTAACTTCTTAAATACGGTTATGTGGATTTTCAAGGATTTGATTTACGTGCTCAGCAACTTTGATGAGGTTATTGCTCTCTTATAATAACCTGTAAGAGTGCAGATTCCCGAAATGTTGAACTTTTCCGCACACATCGGTCTGTGTGCGGAATTTTTTCGTTTCTAATGCAACAAACTGCCCTATATTTTTATCTGATAGTATAAAGAAACCGAAAGGAGAAGTGACTGTGAAATCAAAAGCATTAAAAATAATCACAACCGTTGCCGCCTGTATCGCTCTGATTGTTTCCGTAGCATATATGCTCTATGTACCCGAAACAACGGCAGAGTATAAGGAAAATATACTTATGGTGCAGGATGTATCAGACGGTGAAGTTGAACTCTTTGTAAACCTGAAAAACTACAAAAAGGCAGCAGCATATCCCGTACTCGATGAGGAGGGTAACCTCGCTTGGTACATAAGTGTCAAGGTTAACCTTCTGTCAAAAATTTTTCCCGACGGCAATACCCTTAACAATATTATAACTGTGGACAGCGGCGGCTGGGATTCCCTTCAGAACGGCGGTGCGGTGAGGTATTCCTTTGTCTATGAGGGCGTGCCCACGGTAAGAAACATTTACTACACAGAAACCGATATTGAAAAAGATGAAGTTGACCGTGAGGAACTTTTTGAAAACAGAGTTCTTGTGTGGTCTTCCGACGATACGTAAAAAAAATCCCCTTTACCGTAAAAGGTAAGGGGGAAACGTTTTTGTTATTTGCCGAGAATTTCTTTTTCGATTTTTGTTTTTGCTCTTTCGTTT
>CAYNIN010000161.1:0-2232 GCA_964397395.1 uncultured Faecalibacterium sp. | reverse complement strand
TTTGTGACCAACCATATCTTCTGTTACATATACGGGAACGTGCTTACGTCCGTCATGAACTGCGAAGGTGTGACCGACAAAGTCAGGGAAAATTGTACTGCTGCGGCTCCATGTTTTAAGAACGATTTTTTCGCCCTTTTCATTCATTTTAACGACTCTGTCATACAGTTTGGGCTGTACATAGAATCCTTTTTTAGTGCTTCTGCTCATTATTCTTAGCTCCTTTCATCGACCTTATTTGTCGTTACGACGCTTAACAATAAGCTTGTCTGAACGATTCTTCTTAGCACGAGTCTTGTAGCCAAGAGCAGGCTTGCCCCAAGGTGTAACAGGGCCGGGACGACCGATGGGTGATTTACCTTCACCACCACCGTGAGGATGGTCGCAGGGGTTCATAACTGAACCGCGAACGGTAGGTCTGATGCCCATGTGACGTGTACGACCGGCTTTACCGATTTTAACGTTTTCGTGGTCTTCGTTGCCTACAACGCCTACTGTTGCCATACATGTTTCGGGAACTTTACGAAGTTCGCCTGAGGGAAGTCTGAGGAGAGCGTAGCCGCCTTCCTTAGCCATAAGCTGAGCGGAGTTGCCGGCTGCTCTTGCAAGCTGACCGCCTCTGCCGGGATAGAGTTCCACGTTGTGAATAACTGTACCGGTGGGGATGTTAACAAGGGGAAGAGCGTTACCGGGCTTGATGTCTGCTGAAGGACCTGCTTCAACTACATCGCCAACTTTAAGTCCCTGGGGAGCAATGATGTATCTCTTTTCGCCGTCTTCGTACTGGAGAAGAGCGATATGAGCTGATCTGTTGGGATCATATTCAAGAGTAGCAACCGTTGCCTTTACGCCAAACTTGTTTCTCTTGAAGTCAATGATACGATACTTTCTTCTGTTTCCGCCGCCTCTGTGACGAACGGTGATGCGACCGTAGCTGTTACGGCCACTCTTTTTGTTGAGAGGAGCAAGGAGGCTTCTCTCGGGACCGCACTTTGAAAGTGCTGAATAGTCTGTAACTGACATATTACGTGTGCCGTTTGTTACAGGCTTTAATACACGAATTGACATTTTATTCACACTCCTATTTGGTTTAGCGGAGGACTGTCATAACCTCCATACATTGCCATCGGATTTGAATGGTTGTTTTAGTTTTGTTTAATCAGTTTTTACCGATTAAAGAAGACCGTCAAAGAAATCGATTGTCTTTGAATCTTCTGTGAGAGTTACGATAGCCTTTTTCCATGAGGGTGTGTAACCTTCATAACGACCGTATCTTCTCAGATGACCCTTGCAGTTCATTGTGTTAACCTTCTGAACCTTAACACCGAAAACTTCTTCAACTGCTGAAGCGATTTCAGCCTTGTTAGCATCCTTAGCAACTTTGAAAGTGTACTTCTTGAATGCTGTGCCCATCATGCTTTCTTCTGTGATAACGGGCTTGAGGATGATGTCATGTGCTAACTTACTCATTATGCATATACCTCCTCGATTTTAGCAACTGCGTCTTTGAGAACAACGATGCTGTTGCAGTTAAGAATATCATATACATTAAGTGTGCTTACGAGTGAAACGTTGCAACCTGCGATGTTTCTTGCACTTCTGTAAATGACGTCGTTCTTTTCAGGAAGAACAAGAAGAACTTTCTTGCCTGTTTCAAGGTTTGCAAAAACCTTAGCAACTTCCTTTGTTTTGATTGCTTCAAGTGAAAGTGAATCGAGAACGATCATTTCGTTTGCTGCAACCTTTGAGGAAAGAGCAGACTTCATAGCGAGTCTTCTTACCTTCTTGTTTATTGAGAAGCCGTATGAACGGGGCTTGGGACCGTGTGCAATACCGCCGTGATACCACTGGGGAGCTCTTGTTGAACCCTGTCTTGCACGACCTGTGCCCTTCTGGCGCCAAGGCTTCTTGCCGCCGCCGCTGACTTCTGAGCGTGTCAGGGTTGACTGTGTGCCCTGACGCTGATTTGCAAGATAGTTGACTACACAAAGGTGCATTGCTGATGTGTTGGGTTCGATACCGAAGATACCGTCAGCAAGGTCAATATCTGAAACTTTCTTACCGTTTACGTCGAATACTGATACGTTAGGCATTTAGAACAACTCCTTTCTTACGCTTTCTTAACGCTGTTTACTACCATTACGATGCCCTTCTTGGGACCGGGGATTGCGCCCTTGATAGCGATGAGGTTGTTTTCTGCATCAACCTTTACAACGTCTAAATTCTGAATTG
>CAYNIN010000160.1:0-2249 GCA_964397395.1 uncultured Faecalibacterium sp. | reverse complement strand
ACCTTGGCAGACCCAAGGGCGAATTCAAGCCCGAATTTTCACTTGCTCCCGTTGCAGTAAGACTCGGCGAACTTCTGGGCAAGGAAGTTAAAATGGCTAAAGACGTTGTAGGCGAAAGTGCAAAGGCTCTTGCAGCAGACCTTCAGGAAGGCGAAGTTCTTCTTCTTGAAAATGTACGTTTCCATGCAGAAGAAACAAAGAATGACCCCGAATTCAGCAAGGCTCTCGCTTCTCTTGCAGAAGTTTATGTAAATGACGCTTTCGGTTCTGCACACAGAGCACACTGCTCAACAACAGGTGTTGCAGATTACCTTCCCGCAGTCAGCGGTTACCTTATCAGAAAAGAACTCGAATATATCGGCGGTGCTCTTGAAAATCCCCAGAGACCTCTTGTTGCTATCCTCGGCGGTGCTAAAGTTTCCGATAAAATCGGTGTTATCACAAACCTTATGGAAAAAGTTGATACCCTTATCGTAGGCGGCGGTATGGCTTACACATTCTTTGCCGCACAGGGTCACAGTGTCGGCACTTCAATCTGCGAAGAAGATAAGATTGAAATGGCTAAGGAAATGATGGAAACAGCAAAGGCTAAGGGCGTTAACTTCCTTATCCCCGTTGACAACAGAGTCGGTCTTGAATACAAAGAAGATACAGAATGCAAGATTGTTGATTCAGACGATATTCCTGACGGCTGGATGGGTCTTGACATCGGTCCCAAAACCGAAGAACTCTTCGCAAACGCAATCAAGGGCGCAGGTACAGTTATCTGGAACGGTCCCATGGGGGTTTCCGAATGGAAGAACTTTGCAAACGGTACAATAGCAGTTGCAACAGCTATTGCTGAAAGCGGCAGTATCTCCATCGTCGGCGGCGGTGACTCTGCAGCAGCAGTTCAGAAACTCGGCTTTGCAGACAAGATGAGCCACATTTCAACAGGCGGCGGTGCTTCCCTTGAATTCCTTGAAGGTAAAGACCTTCCCGGTGTTGTTGCTCTCAACGACAAATAATTAAAATTAAGGAGTAAACCCAAATGAAAAAATCTCTCAGAAAAGCAGTTATCGCAGGTAACTGGAAAATGAATATGACTCCCTCACAGGCAACTGCTCTCATTGAAGAAATGAAATCCCTCGTTGCAGGTGCAGATTGTGAAGTCGTTCTTTGCGTACCCTTCGTTGATATTGCAGCAGCAATTGAAGCCGCTAAAGGCTCAAATATCAAAATCGGTGCAGAAAACGTTCACTTCAAAGCCTCAGGTGCATATACAGGTGAAATTTCCGCAGATATGCTCAAGGAAACAGGCGTTGAATACGTTGTTGTGGGTCACAGCGAAAGAAGACAGTACTTCGGCGAAACAGACCAGACTGTTAACCTTCGTTCACTTGCCGCTCTCAAGGCAGGTCTTAAACCCATTATCTGCGTTGGTGAAACTCTTGAACAAAGAGAACTCGGCTACACAGAAACACTTCTTAAATATCAGACAAAGATGGCTCTTACAAACGTTACTGCAGAACAACTCAAAGATGTTGTTATCGCATACGAACCCGTTTGGGCTATCGGTACAGGCGTTACCGCAACTGCTGACCAGGCAGACGAAGGTAACGGTTACGTCCGTGCCGCTATCGCAGAAGCATACGGTGCAGACGTTGCAGAAACAGTTACAGTTCAGTACGGCGGTTCAATGAATGCCGCTAATGCCGCAGAACTCGTTTCAAAAGTAAACGTTGACGGCGGTCTTATCGGCGGTGCTTCACTCAAAGCAGCCGACTTCTCCGTAATTGTTAAAGCTGCTTCCGAGCAGAAGTGAGAATAAAAAGGGCTCTTGAGAGCCCTTTTTTAACGGAAATATACCTTTGAAAAGAAAGGAAAAAACTATAATGAAAAAGCCTGTTTTATTATGTATTATGGACGGTTTCGGCAAGAACCCTTCAGATTACGGCAACGCTATCGTAGCCGCCGAAACTCCCAATCTTGACAAGATTATGAAAGAAAACCCCATGACATATATCGGTGCTTCAGGTATGGACGTCGGTCTTCCCGACGGTCAGATGGGTAACAGTGAAGTTGGTCACACAAACATCGGTGCAGGACGTGTTGTTTATCAGGAACTGACAAGAATCACAAAGTCAATCGCTGACGGTGATTTCTTCGAAAACGAAGCCCTTACAGGTGCTATGAACAACTGCCTTGAAAACGGCTCTGCTCTTCACCTTATGGGTCTTATGAGCGACGGCGGTGTTCACTCACACAAC
>CAYNIN010000159.1:0-2292 GCA_964397395.1 uncultured Faecalibacterium sp. | reverse complement strand
TAAGTGCCCGAGCGGCATGAGCGAGTAGAACATAGATGTAGGCACTATGGCAGAACTAAAAGCGGGCGACTGCCACCTTCCCTAAAGGGAAGGCAAAATTCGCCCCCACGGCAGAAAAAAGCAGCCGCAAGTTTCCTTGCGAGCCGCAACTATTCATTATTCATTTCAAAACCCGTTCCCCTGAATATCCTTCTGTAATACACCACAAACATCACAAACAAAAGCAGATTGTGACCTATCATACAGCCCCAGGCGGAAACAAGGCCGAGAGAAAAGAAACTGATACAAATGAATGTACCCGCAATTCTCACGCCCCACATACCGACGATATTGAAAACAAAGGGGGCTTTTGTCTTGCCCATACCCTGAAGCATACCCTCAATTATAATGGAAACACCATAGAAGGGTTCGGAAAGGGCTACCATACGAAGCACGGTACTGCCAAGAGAGATAACCGAGGCGTCTTTTGAAAAGAGGGAAACCATATTTTCCGCAAAGATAAAAAGAATTGCTCCCGAAACCAACATAAGCACCGTTTCGGTGAAAATGAGAAGTCGGCTCAAATCCTTTGCTTTTTTCTTATCCTTTGCACCGATTGCGTTGCCCGTAAGGGTTGCCGCCGCCGCTTGCATACCGTAACCGGGAATATAGAAAGCGGACTCCACGGTGTTGGCTATGGTATGTGCCGCCGTCGAAGTTTCCCCGAGGTAGTTGATAAGGGAAGCAAAAGCCACATATCCCAGGGAAGTACCGAAGCGCTGGAGCATATTCGGTAAAGCGATTTTAAGGCAGGGTTTGAGCACTTCTTTATCCGGCTTAAAAGACATACCTTTCGGGGACAAATCTTTTTTTCCGAAAAGTGCAACGGTAATCAGAACACCGCCCCCGATGAAAGCAACGGCACTTGCCGCCGCCGCACCGATAACTCCCATATCTGCACCGTAAATGGTAAAGGTGCGTGAAAAGAAAGTCACTTCTCTTGAAGGGAAAATCAGCAGAAAATTAAGCACGATGTTTATCACATTAACGGCAATACCCGTATACATGGGAGTTTTGCTGTCCCCTGCCCCACGAAGAAGGGCGCCGAAGATTATGGTTGCCGTTCTGAAAAGCATAGGCGTATAAATTATGAAAAAGTATTTTGCCGAAAGTTCCCTGATGTTTTCATCAACCTGCATAAGCACGGGTACGGCACTGCTCAGAGAAAGGGTAAGAACAGTGAAAAGAACGCCTGTTATCACCGTCACGAATACCGCCTGACCGCAGGCTCGTCTGACAAGTGTATTTTCCCCTGCCCCTTTTGCCTGAGAAATGAAGGCGAGAAAACCGATACCAAGGGCGGAAATACTGCTGCCGATGAGCCAGCCTACCGTTGTTGTTGCACCTACTGCCGCTGTTGCATCGGTACCCAGGGTGCCAACCATCGCCGTATCTATATACTGCACCGCCGTCTGCATAAGCTGTTCAAGCATTGTGGGCCAGGCAAGAGCAAATACCGTCGGAAACATATTCCATTTGAATTTCTTCGTTTTTCTCACTCCTTTTAAAAGCCGTGTACAAAAAAATGGCAGAACGCCAAAAGACAAGAACCCCTCACGCTTTGCCTTCGGAAACCTTGTTGCAGTCTGCAATAAAGAGGCTGTTGCACTTAGATGCGCAAGGCGTTTTCTTCACCCCGAAGGCGTATGTTGATACTCCGAGAGAGTGAAAAAAGGTCTGAAAAAGCAAAAACTTATTATATGCAACATTAAAAAAACTTGCTACTAAACGATAAGCAGATATTTTTAAGTAAAATGCTACTTGAAAATACCTGCTTTATTGTTTTGCTTTTTGGTCTGTGCTAAATGCAACAGCCCCTTACATCATCTGCCGTCAGATAAGACCCTGTGCCATCATAGCGTCGGCAACCTTGATGAAACCTGCAATGTTTGCACCTGCAACAAGGTTATAGCCAAGACCGTACTCCTCGGAAGCCTTTGCGGAATTATTGTGAATTTCTTTCATAATTCTCTTGAGTATCTTGTCAACTTCTTCTGCTGTCCAGTTGTATCTTGAGGAGTTCTGACTCATTTCAAGAGCGGAAACAGCAACACCGCCTGCGTTGACTGCCTTTGAGGGAGCAACCGCCTTACAGTGTTTCATAAGATATGAAAGTGCCTCGTTTGTTGTGGGCATATTGGCAACTTCAACATAATAGGGAACACCGTTTGCCACAAGCATTTCTGCCTCGTTCATACCGATTTCATTCTGAGTTGCACAAGGCATTGCAACGTCAACCTTAACGCCCCAGGG
>CAYNIN010000158.1:0-2326 GCA_964397395.1 uncultured Faecalibacterium sp. | reverse complement strand
AGTATGGTTATTTAAGAAAGAAGTTTGCAAAAATTTGTGATGAAACTCACTATTTGCGATATTTTAAACTTAAAAAGCGTATGTATAAAGCATCTGTAAATAAAAAAGACAGTGTATCAGCAAAGCTAATCAGACAGTCGGCAATAAAAAGCATTATTGCAATATCAAGTATAATATCACTCATGTTTATGATATCATTTGAATAAAGGAGAAACAGGTATGAAAGATAATGATTTCAATATGGACAATCTGATTAAATTTAAAGAACTTGCTGATAAAATTAAAAACATTTCAGATTCTGAATCTGATGAAGATGACTTTGATATAGATGAGTTCAAAGAAAGTGGTTTTGCTGAATTGTTTGGTCAAATTCTTTCAGAAAAATTGTCTGAACCTTATGAACCTGCAACAGAAGAAGACTTATATGAAGAAATTGTTGATAATTTTTTTATCCTTATACAAGAACTCGGTATTGATGAATTTAATTTCTTTCGTTTTAAAAGCTATGACTACTGCCGAGAAATAATTGTTGACGGTAAAGAATATGATTTAGATGGTAAATTTTGCCACGATGATATAGAGGCAACCGAAGCTTTATGTGCGATTGATTGCCTGATTGCCGATTTAGAAAACTACGATGAAGAGATAATTCTTAAAAATATAGAAAAAAGAATCAACATTCGCAATAAAGTATAAATTTTACTTATAAAACAAAAACCCGAGTAGAGAACAAATCTCTGCTCGGTTTCTCTTACCCCACCTTATCAAACTCAACCGTAAACTACTCAAACTTAATATTAAACTCAACCTTCAACTTATACCCTCTGCTGACCTCAACCCGCTTAATCAGACAGTTTACACAGTGTTATTTGCAGATTTGTTGAAATGTTCTTTTATTTGTGCTATAATTTACAATTAGAAAGAAGATTGTGCGGAAAGGTTAGCTTATGTATATTTTAGGTATTGATATAGGCGGTACAAAGTGTGCGGTGATAACTGCCCAATACAGCGACGGAAATATTGCTCTTATTAAAAAAGAAAGGTGTGATACCGATCTTAAAATACCGCCCGAGCAGATGATTGACAGACTTATCAACCTTGCAGACGGTATTCTTAATAAAAAGCCTGATGCCATCGGTATTTCCTGCGGCGGTCCTCTCAGTTCAAAAAAGGGGATTATAATGAGTCCGCCAAATCTTCCGGGTTGGGATAATGTTGAGATTGTCAAACAGATTGAAGATCATTTCGGCGTAAAACCTAAATTACAGAACGATGCAAATGCCTGTGCAATGGCTGAATGGAAATTCGGTGCAGGCAGGGGATATGACAACATGATTTTTCTCACCTTCGGCACAGGACTCGGTGCAGGACTTATTCTTGACGGCAGACTTTACAGCGGAACTAACGATAATGCAGGTGAGGTAGGACATATACGTCTTGATAAATTCGGCCCTGTGGGCTACGGTAAGTCAGGCTCTTTTGAGGGCTTTTGCAGTGGCGGAGGAATTGCACAGTTAGGCTACGCAAAGGCCATTGAGCGTGTTCAGGCAGGAATATATCCCTTATACTTTAAAAAAGGTATGACACCCGAAGACGTTACAGCTAAAACAATAGCGGAAGCTGCGGACAAGGGAGATGAAACGGCACTTGAGGTTTACGGAATCTGCGGAGAATATCTCGGCAGAGGACTTTCGATTATCATTGATATTCTTAATCCGCCGGTAATAGTAATAGGCAGTATTTTTGCCCGTGCACATCATTTATTATGGGATAGTGCGAAAAAAATAATAGAAAAAGAGGCTTTACCCGTTTCGGCAAAATGCTGCAGGATTGTACCTGCAGGGTTAGGTGAAAGTATTGGTGATTATGCATCAATAGCCACGGCTTTGGAGTGATAATATGTTAAATGAATTATTGAAAAGATACCCTGCTTTAACTGAAATAAAAGATGATATAGAAAAAGCCGCAAAGGAACTTATTGCCTGCTACGAAAACGGCGGCAAGGTTCTTCTTTGCGGTAACGGCGGAAGCAGTGCCGATTGTGAGCATATTGCGGGCGAACTGATGAAAGGCTTTTTGAAAAAACGACCCGTCAGTGATGAAAAAAGAACTCAGATGAAATCAAATGCGCCTTATCTTGAAGATGAAATTCTTTCAAAACTTCAATGCGGTTTACCTGCCGTTTCTTTACCGTCGATGACGGCGCTTAACTCTGCTTTTTGTAATGACGTTGACCCTGAACTGATTTATGCCCAGCCTCTTATGGCTCTGGGAAACAAGAATGATATTTTAATTGCAATCAGCACATCGGGAAATTCAAAAAATG
>CAYNIN010000157.1:0-2436 GCA_964397395.1 uncultured Faecalibacterium sp. | reverse complement strand
TGTGGAAAGTTCGGGGCCTACGAACTGAACAACGCCGTCAACGTTTGAAGCAAAGTTGAAGTGAGTGAGCATAACGCCCTTGTTTGTGCCCGTTGTACCCGAAGTGAAAACGATGGCTGCAAGGTCGTCTTTTTCAGTCTTGTGGTCGTTGAATCTTGTGTCGCCCTTTGCGAGTAATTCTCTGCCCATTTCTGCAAGAGTATCAATTGTCATACCCTTTTCGCCGATAGCCTTACCTGACATTGCAAAAAGATACTTGCAGTTTTCGTCTTTTGCTACATGGTATTCAGCAACGTCACTGTAAACTTTTGAATGGAAAAGAGCCTCGGCATCACCTTTTGAAATGAGCATACTGATATCACTTACGGGAAGTTCCTTGTCAACGGGTACGCAGACACCGCCTGTACAAACGATAGCAAAAAAGGCACAGATCCAGTTGTATGAGTTTTCGCTTACGATTGCGATGTGTTTACCTGCAAGTCCGAGTTCGTAAAATGCAGTACCGATTTCTCTTACACGGTCGTGCATCTGTCTTACGGTGTAGTTAACCTGCTGTTTCTTGACTTTTTCGCAAACTGCATATCTGTCACCGAAATTTTCACTGACATCAAAAATATCACGGATAGTTTCAATCTTTTTGCTTTCATAAAGTTCGTGACGAAGCTTCTGCAGTTCTTTGATTTCCTTTTTTGACATTTCAAAATTCATGCCGCAATCTCCTTATATGTGTGATTTTATTTTATATTTTCACTGCACATATCGAGAAGCTCTTTACAGGTAATATCGGGATTTTCGATACCTGCAAGAACAACCCTCAGTGCATTTTTATGAAGTGCTGTAATGTGGTTTTTATCTGAAAGCTTGGTTCTGTACATATAGTTAAGGTTCATACCCTTATCCTTGGGGTCGGGTGAACAGATAACATAAAGAGGTGTGAAGTATCTGCCAAGGTCATAGGTCTTGAAGTCAAACTTTATGTCTGTTTCAAAGTCGATGGGAATGGGTATCCATGAGAACATAAGACAGGCGGGACCCTGAATGAGATTGTAGTTATACATTTCTCTTGAAATGTCACGGGCTGTTATGTAAGGATAGTCCATATGGCGATAAAGTTGAGTTCTCACCTTTGTATATTCGTTGACACCCTCTTGGAATGTGGCAGTTTCGGGGATTATCGTGCGCACCTGAATGGGCTGAACAAGGCAACCGCTCATTCTCTTTTCCTTAACCGTTGCTCTCTTTGAGCAGGTAGCCTGCATAAATACATCTTCGGTTCTGTAATTGAGCGCAGAAACGTGACAACGAAGACCGAACATAAACAGACTTTCGGGAGCAATTGAATTTGCTTTGCAGTAAGAGAAAATCTTTGCGGCGTCTTCCGTACCGATATGTCTGCTTAACATATTGCACTTGTCATAAATGGGGTTATATGCGGCAGGTACACGAAGGTCGGGATTCTTTTTCTTTGCTCTGTATTTTTCAAGGAAAGCGGGGCCGTGCACGCCTGCATAGAAGGGCTCACCGCCCTTTGCAAAGTAATCACGGTAAAACTTTTCGTGCTTATCCCATTTCTTTTTCTCGTTAACTTTCTGAAGTTCTTCGACTATGTATTCCTCATAGGAATAAAGAGGTTCAGGGAAATCAGTACCGTCAAGAAGTGCTTTATAAACGCCGATAAGGTCAAGATAGAATGCAACGGCACCGATAGCATCCATATTAAGATGACTTACGTTAAAGTAAACACCGTTTCCGCCGCCGACGGTTTTGTAGAAGTAAATTCTGTAACACTCGTCTTTGAGGAAATAAACAGGTTTCTGTGCGTCCTTTGCAAAAAATTCTTCCTGCTGGGCGGGACTTCTGAAATATTTGCAAGGAACTTTGTTCATCTTAACCTGGGGAAGAAAATACTGCTTGATTTGTTTATCAACCATTGTATATCTTATACGCAGAGCATCGTTTCTTTCAAACTCAATGTTGAGTGCCTTTGTAAGAAGATCGAAATCAAGGTCACGGTCAACGGAAAATGAAGTGGGAATTTGCGTGAGTTGTTTACTGAAACTGTACTTGACCATAAGGTACATAGTCTGCTGCGAAGGGATAAGGTCATAAAGTTTTTCGGGAATATTTTTCTTCATACTGACACTTCTTTCTGTTTCTTTGATACTTACCGTTAAGGTAAATTATAACAACCAATTCATTATATCAAAAAAAACATAGTGTGTCAAATGTTATTTTTCCTAACTTCAACACTGTGTTGTATTTCCGATACCGTGTTCCATTCTACTATCCCTATATTGTCTAATTGTTCTGTATAAATTAACAATGTGTTAATTGCCCGAGTTCTGCCTCTTGCGTTTCCGACTTTTTCCAACTCTGCTGCGGTTTTGTATTTTTCATTAAAAGAAGCTTCAAAATCGGCTTTCTTGTCTTCGGGAA
>CAYNIN010000156.1:0-2472 GCA_964397395.1 uncultured Faecalibacterium sp. | reverse complement strand
TATTTTCACAGAATAATCTATTCTGCGAAAAATATAAGTGTAAAACAGGAGAGTAGAAAATGAAAAATTATATCAATCGCATTAAAAACGGTTGTCCGAAACACACATTTATTATCTGGTGGTTCTTCAGAGCGTTGATGATTTACGCTTTTGTTGCAGGTTTCTTCAAAAAGCCCTTTGACATCACAGATCCGCTTCAGGTGGGAGCAAACTTCGTTTGTATGTTTATCTGGGAAATTTGTATGGCATTCCCCGAGAAAAGCCTTTTAAGACATATGCCTGCTTCACTTCAGACATTGCTCGTATGCGGCGTTTTCTGCGCTTCCTTCGGCGGAAAATTCCTCAACTTCTATTATGACGTTGTTTGGTGGGATTCAGCCCTTCACTTCTTTGGCGGCGGTGCAGCGGTATTTGTTGGTTATGAGTTCGCTTGTGCATTTATGAAAAGAGATAAAAAGAGTGCTTCTCTTCCTTTAGTGCTCTTCTGCGCTCTTTGCTTCTCCTTCTTCGGCTCAACTCTCTGGGAACTCTTTGAATTCAGTTTCGACCAGGTTGCAGGTATGCTTAGCGGCTATCCCGGTGATGCACAGCATTGGTCTTATGCTCTTGCTGAGGGCACGGCAAAGGTTGCAACTATCTTTGATCCCATCGTTGATGAGCGTTGGCCTATTATGGATACAATGGGTGATATGGTTCTGAACACCGTTGGTGCTTTTGGTGCATACCTTATCATTAAGATTAAGCCCTATCGTCATAAGGGCAAATATAAGTTTGATTTTAATTTCGAAAAAGAAACGGTAAATGTATAAAATTGCAAGTGCTTTCAGTTTTTTAATTGAAAGCACTTTGTTTTAATTAAATTTACAAAAAAGGGTGACAAATGTAAAATTATGTGATAAAATTAAAAGTAATTTAAATGAAAGGAAGCAACGGTATGTCGTCATATATTCAGCGAGTTAAAGAAAACTGTTCTGCACAAAGACTTGTTCTGTGGTGGATTTTCAGAATTATAATGCTCGGTGCGTTCGTTTTTTCTCTCTTTGATTCTTCTCACAGTATTACCGTTTCCCTCAGTCTTGGCGGTGCTTTTGTCGGCTCTTTCCTTTGGGAAATCGGTATGGCGATGAAAGAGGGGAGTGTATTCCGACTTCTCCCGTCATCACTTCAAAGCATAGTAACGGCGCTGCTTTTCGCTTCAGCCTATGGCGGAAACTTTATGAATATGAATTACGAACTGTGGATTTTCAGTCCCGTACTTCATTTTCTTGCAGGTGCGGCTATGGTTTTCATCGGCTATGAATTTGCCTGTGCTCTTGCCATAAGGGATAAGCACGGTATCACAAAGGCTATGGCATTCTTCCTGGCTTTCGGTATTACCTTTATCGCAATGAATGTCTGGGAACTTTCGGAATTTTTCATCGACCAACTTCAAGGTTATTTCACAGGTACTGCAGGTAATCTTCAACATTGGTCCTATGCTCTTGCCGAGGGTACATCAAGCATAAAAAGTTTTATTGACCCCGTTGTAATTGAGCGTTGGCCCATTATGGACACTATGGGCGATATTGTTATCAGTACAATCGGTGCTTTTGCCGCCCTTCTTGTTGTTAACATTTACCCTTACCGCCACAAAGGCAAGTACAAATACTTTATGAGTTTTGACGGTGAGGAGCCCGTTGCGGCTGTTCTTCCCAAAAGTGTGGGCAAGCCTCTTGAGATTTACTTTAACAGGCTCAAAGATAACTGCCCCGCCCGTACATATCTTCTCTGGTGGATTATCAGAGGTTTTATGATTGCCTTACTTATAAAAACCATAGTCAGTGATGAATACACAGGCTATGAATCTTTCCAGGTTATTGCCAATATGTGCTGTATGTTTATATGGGAACTTGTTATGGCAATGCCGAGAAAGAATGTTTTCCGTTATATTCCTCCCATACTGCAGACGGTAATTACTGTTTGTGACTTTATCGCCGTATACGCAGGGCTCGTACTTAATTTTTATTACGAAGTTCGTCTGTGGGATTCCTTTATGCATCTTTTCAGCGGTTTTGTGGGTGTATACTTCGGCTACGAAATTGTGTATGCGCTTATCAAAATGGAAAAAAAGACCGCTTCTCCTGCGGTAATACTGCTTTGTGCGGCAGGTTGCTGTTTTATGCTTGAAACTTTCTGGGAAATTTTCGAGTTCGGTTACGACCATCTCAGCGGCCTTATGTCAGGCTACCCCGGTGATGCACAGCATTGGTCGGCACTTCTTGCCGAGGGTACAGCCAAAGAGAAAACTCTCTTTGAGTTCTTCGACCCGGGTCGTTGGCCTCTTATGGACACAATGGGGGATATGGTGCTCAACACCATCGGTATCACCACCGCTACTCTCACTCTTAAACTCCGCCCCTACCGCCTTAAAGGTAAGAGCAAGTACGTTTTTGATTTTGATAAAAAGAATGAGTATGCGGCTTAAAGAAGTAA
>CAYNIN010000155.1:0-2512 GCA_964397395.1 uncultured Faecalibacterium sp. | reverse complement strand
ATATATCGGAAGATATTTTCTCATTTTGTGTTGACGATTTACTAAATTAGTGATATTATTATTATGATTATAAATGTATTTTAATATATCGTAGGAGGTAAATCATGAAAAGAACAATTAAAAGATTGCTCAGCGTAGTTCTCTGCTTTGTTTTAGTCTTCAGTATCTGTCCCGTGGCAGTGTTTGCGTCAGATGAAGATGCAGGAGCAACGGACGCAACCTGTGAGCATATCAACTATCATTACGTCACTACTGTTCAGGCAACAACGGAGCAGGAAGGTAAAATGGTAAAGGAATGTCTTGATTGCGGCATTCAGGAAGAAATTGCCGAAGACGGCGGTATTATTGCAGTAGGCGGTTGTAATCACCCCTACTATTCATGGGTAACTATTCAAGCTTCAACTTGTACCGTGACAGGTTATGCACACAAAATCTGTAACGTATGCCGTGCCACTCTCGGTTACAGAACAGTTGAAACTCACAATTTCAGTATGATTTATTATCAGGCTGCAACATGTGTTGCCGAAGGTCAGATACTCTATTTCTGTGTGGATTGTTTTATGGGAAAAACAGAGATACTTCCCGTTGACTCGGAAAACCACTATTACAGTGAGTGGACAGTTCTTAAAGAGGCCACCTGCAAAGATACGGGCTTAAAAGAAAGATACTGTTACCGTGTTGATTGCAACGCAGTTGAAACGCAGGAAATCCCCGTTGACGAAAACGGTCATACTTATGACGAAACAACTGTATTTACCGTTACAAAGGCACCCACTTGTGAAGAAACAGGTATTGAGGAATTTGAATGTACCACTTGCGGCGAAACTGCCACACGTGAAATGCCCCGCCACTATTACACTCTTCAACTTTATGAAGATGGTATTAACTACGATGCAACTTGCAGCGGTGACGGTATAAGATCCTTAATCTGTAAAGATACAATTGTAAACGGCGAAGTTATCAAAGGTTGCGGATACATCACAACTGAAGTTATCCCTGCAGACAGCAAAACTCATACTTATGAAGGCAAATGGGTTACGGTTGAAGATGCAACGGCAACCGAACACGGCGTACAGTATCAGAGTTGTAAATACTGTGCAACCCTTAACGAAGATAATCCCCAACCCGTACATAATTATGAAACAATACTCGCTTCAGATACATGCGGCATAACAAATCTTGGCTGTACAGTTGAAGATTGTGCCGAAACGACAAGTGTTGAAACCAAAGGCACACATATCGCTCTTAAGTGGTACGATGCAACGGGCAAAGAAAAAATTGACTGTTTAGTTGCCACCGGCGTCAAGCAGTACTGTGACGGTTGCGACAAAGACCACAAAAACGTTATCGCAACTAAAATGGCAGCTGCAGGCTCTCACCCCAACGTTCAGAATTACACCGTTCTGCAGAAACCCACTTGCGAATATGTCGGCATTGTAAAGGGTGATTGCCCTGACTGTAACAAGACAAATGTGACGGCATACATCAGCGCTCTCGGTCATGCCGACCCGGGTGTATGGACAATAACCAAGAAGCCCCAATGCCACCCCGTATTGTTCAGTAACGGCGATGTTAATGAAAGCGTTTCTTACGAAGACTGCAAAGGCTATAAAGAGAAGTTTTGCGGCAGATGCGGAGAAACCATCAAGGGCGAAGCGATTGACGCCTATATACACGAGTTTGTTATTCTTATAGCCGGCACCCCTGCAACTTGTACGACAGACGGTATAACTGACCACCAATACTGCACATTTTGTAATGTTTACGTTCCCCAGAAAACGATTTCCGCAACGGGTCACGATTTTGTAGACCAGATTGTTGACGGAGAAACTGCTGCAAAATTCTGCGTAAACTGCAACGAATACAAGATTGTAACAGACGGCGGAGATTATATCACCTGTAACTGCCTTTGCCATAATTCAAACGGAATAGGCAAGTTGTTTTTCAACTTCCTGAGATTTTTCTATAAACTTTTCGGCATCAATCAGGAATGTAAATGCGGCGAACTCCACTATGATGATGCAGGTTTATTTTAAGGATTTTCAGGCAACTGATAAAAGATTATATTTCAAGCGGTTCTGCTTTTATGCAGGATCGCTTTTTTTAGAACAGTATTCAAAAAAATTTAAATATTAGAATGGATTTTTTTGCCTGTAATATATTGCAATATTGTTTAAAAATCAGTATAATGAAACAGAATAGTAGTATGGAGTACAAGGAGTAATTTTAAACTACGACTCAAAATTTTATATGTGAAAGGAAGATTTATTATGCTTCAGAACGCACCCACAACTAACAAAAGCGTACTCGATTGGCTTGAAGACAAACTCAATCTCGTAAACCCCGACAAAATTGTCTGGATTGACGGTTCCGATGAACAGATTGAAGCACTCCGTGCAGAAGCTTGTGCAACAGGCGAAATAATTAAACTCAATCAGGAACTTCTTCCCGATTGCTATCTTCACAGAACTGCTGAAAACGACGTTGCCCGTGTTGAAGGCAGAACATTCAT
>CAYNIN010000154.1:0-2538 GCA_964397395.1 uncultured Faecalibacterium sp. | reverse complement strand
CTCATCCGTCAGTCTTACGACTGCCACCTTCCCTAAAGGGAAGGCGAATAACCTCAAGGGAAGGCAAGTAACCTCTCCGTCAGACTGCGGCTGACACCTCTTTCACCGAAAACGATGAACCGCTTGCGGTGGAGTGGCTTACAATCCACGGACCGTTGACGCCGAACCCTGCAAAATTGCAATATGTCTTATGATTGTCAAATTTGTACGATATGCATAAAAAATATTCCCCAGTCAATAATTATTTTTACTGAAAAAAATTCATATCTACTTGCTATGAATTAGAAATAGTGATATACTACCTTTGTAGTAGGAATTAACGTTCAAGAAAGGAGAATACCGATGAAAATTTCAACAAAAGGCAGATACGGTCTAAGGATTATGACAGACATTGCCGTAAACGGCACAGACCGTCTTGTAAGCCTTAAAGATATTGCGGAAAGACTTAATCTTTCGGAAAAGTATCTTGAACAGATTATCGGCTCCCTTTCAAAAGAAGGACTCGTGCAGTCCGTAAGGGGTGCAAAAGGCGGTTACAGACTCTCAAAAGAGCCCGAAGAAATTACCGTTGAGGCAATTCTCCGAGCCACAGAGGGAAGTCTTGCTCCCGTGTCCTGTGCAGAAGATAACGGTAAATGCGAAAATTACTGCGACTGCGTTACTTCTTTCATCTGGACGGAAATCTACAAAGCAACAATTTCCGTTGTCAGTTCAATCACTCTGAAAGACCTGGCAGACAGAAATCAGAATTCGGCTGCCCAATGTAAGCCGAGATAAAAGAAAAAATCCTTAAGTTAGGAGTGTTATATATGAGATATGTTTATGCAGACAATGCGGCAACAACTGCCCTTTCAAAAACCGCACTGGACGCTATGATGCCTTGCCTTACGGAAAATTACGGCAACCCTTCAAGCCTTTACTCTATCGGTCAGAGTGCATTTCAGACCATTGATAAGGCGAGAAATCAGGTAGCAGATGCTATCGGTGCAGCCAAGGGTGAAATTTTCTTCACTTCCGGCGGCTCCGAGGCAGATAACTGGGCAATCAGAGGTGCTGCTTTGCTGGGTGCAAAAAAAGGTAAAAAGCACATCATCACAAGCAAAATTGAGCATCACGCCGTTCTTCATACCCTTAACCGTCTTGAAAAAGAAGGTTTCGCCGTAACTTATCTTGATGTTTACGAAAACGGCATTGTAAAGGCGGAAGATGTTCTCAAGGCAATAACCGACGAAACCTGCCTTGTTACAATTATGTATGCCAATAACGAAATCGGCACTCTGCAACCCATTGCCGAAATTGGTGCCATCTGTAAGGAAAAAGGCGTACTTTTCCACACCGACGCAGTACAGGCGGTAGGTCACGTTAAAATTGACGTTAAAGCAGAAAACATTGATATGCTTTCTCTTTCAGGTCATAAAATCCACGCACCCAAGGGCGTAGGTGCTCTTTACTGCAGAAAAGGTATCCGTCTTCCCAATCTTATTGAGGGCGGTGCACAGGAAAGCGGCAGACGTGCAGGTACGGAAAACGTACCGGGTATAGCAGGACTCGGTGCCGCAATTGAAGAAATGACGGCGAATATTGACGAGAACGCCGAAAAGGTATCCCGTCTTCGTGACAGACTTTTCGAGGGTGCAAGTAAAATTTCCCATTCGAGAATAAACGGCGACAGAGAAAAAAGACTTCCCGGCAACTTCAGCATGTGCTTTGAAGGTGTTGAAGGCGAAAGTCTGCTTCTGATGCTTGATATGAACGGTATTTCAGCTTCAAGCGGCAGTGCCTGTACGTCGGGCTCCCTTGACCCGAGCCACGTACTTCTTGCAATAGGACTTAAACACGAAGTGGCTCACGGCTCACTCAGACTTTCTCTTTCAGAAAGCAATACTGTTGAAGATGTTGACTATATCCTTGAAGTTTTGCCCAAAATAATAGACAGACTCCGTGATATGTCACCTCTCTGGGAACACATAATGGAAAATGAAAAGGAGATTAACTGAAATGCAATACAGTGAAAAAGTAATGGAACATTTTGCCAACCCTCACAACGTAGGCGAAATCAAAGATGCCAACGGTGTTGGTGAAATCGGCAACGCAAAGTGCGGAGATATAATGAAAATGTATCTCAAAATAGAAGACGACGTAATCGTTGACGTAAAGTTCAAGACCTACGGCTGTGCAAGTGCAATTGCCACAAGTTCAATTGCAACGGATATGATTAAAGGTCAGCCCGTTTCCGAGGCTCTGAAACTGACCAACAAAGCCGTTGTTGAGGCTCTTGACGGACTTCCTGCAGTTAAAATTCACTGCTCCGTTCTTGCCGAGCAGGCAATCAAGGCGGCTCTTGCCGATTACTACACAAGACAGGGCATTGACCCTGAACCCATTGTGGGCAAGATTGAGGAACACGACCACGATGCTTGTCATCTGTAATTAAATGCAGAATACGCGCTTGAAAGAGCGGTGACGGAAAAATCCGTTGCCGCCTTTTTTCATTAAGTGCAAAAGGCAAGGCACTGTGTTTCAGCGGTGTAAAATTTG
>CAYNIN010000153.1:0-2558 GCA_964397395.1 uncultured Faecalibacterium sp. | reverse complement strand
GTTACAACAACTGTACCCCAAACTAAAGAGCGTACAGTTACAACAACTGCCAAGTCAAAAACAACGTCCGAAAGCAAAATCACTTCGGAACAGGCAATAAATATCGCTCTGAAAGACGCAGGCTTTGCCAAATCAGAAGTGCGGGATAAAGAAGTTGAACTTGATCACGAAAAAGGTATATTGGTTTATGACGTATCCTTTGAAAAGGACAATGTTGACTACGAATATATCATCAACGCTCAAAGCGGTGAGATCGTACATTCAAAAAACAATGTTACCAACTCCACAACAACGTCTTCAAAAACAACTTATTCTGAAAACAGAATCACTGCAGAACAAGCAATGAACATCGCTTTGAAGGCTGCAGGCTTCTCAGAATCAGAAGTTTGGGACAAAGAAACTGAACTTGATTACGAAAAAGGTGTATTGGTTTATGACGTATCCTTTGAAAAGGATAATATAGACTACGAATATATTATCAACGCTCAAAGCGGTGAAATTATACGCACGGAAGTTGACCCCTATTAAAAAATATTGAGGTGATAGAAATGAAAAAATACGCTTGTCCCTGCGGATATGTTTACGACCCCGAACTCGGCGATCCCGATAACGGCATTGCTCCCGGCACGGCTTGGGAAGATGTTGCAGAAGATTGGGTATGCCCCGTTTGCGGACTCGGTAAAGATATGTTCGAGGAAGAATAAGAAACTATACTATAATGGAAAACAGACGGTTTGCGCCGTCTGTTTTTTTGTGTTGCAAAGCGTTTAAATCAGGAAATCTGAACATTTCAGAGTTTGCAAGGGTGTGCGGTCTGAGTAGAACAACGGTTTATAAGTATGTGAGCCTTTTGGAAAGCTAATATAAAATTAAGTCAGGCATTTAACAGGTATAATCATAGATTATATTATGTGTTAAATGCCTGACTTGAAAATTAGTAATTATTCTTCAACGAGAAATGAATGAGCAAGGTTTCCTGATGAAGAAAGAACGCCAACAACTGTTATTGTTGAATATTTAGAAATCTTTCCTAATTCTTCCGAATCCATATATACCCTTATTGAATCTGTGGGTAATCCCATATAAGTTTCATTAGCCACTTCGCAGTATCGACTATCAATCTCATAAACCTTTGCCGTATATTTATATGTTTTGCCTACGTATTCATTTTCAAATTTAACTTCATTACTTAACTTTACAGAGGTTGCCGTTTTCCAATCTAAATCTATTGCTTCATTAAGCATTTTTTGTTTATATGTAATTGTTTCAAATTCAAGATTTTCTTTTAGAACAAAAATAACAGAACTTGTTGTGCTTTTAAGTTGAGTGCTATTTTCAGTTTTAATGTATTCATATGTGTCTTCTGTTGTAAATGATCCACCAAATGGATCTGTTGAATTTACGGTTATATTGACTATATTATCATTTATTGACCACGTAAATTCTTCTGTTTGATTATTTGCTTCTGGATATACGAAAGATCCTACACCGCCTTTTTCAAATTTTACAACTCGTTGTCCGAGGTTTGTAAAATCCAAAAGACCACACCATTCGTTTTCAATTAAAGTTTTTTCATTTAATGTATCACTATTACCGACACAAGCGCAAAGAGAAAAACACAATAAACCTGCTAATAATAACGCAATAATTTTTTTCATTTTAATAATCCTTTCTTGTTTTCTTTTCGTGTGAATGATTGTTTTCTTCTACCCTCCTTAAAAACAAAAAATCTGTGCTAACCGAAGAATGCACACACGAAAAATACAAACTTCGTTTTGTTTTTGCATAAAACTTATTATGCTATATATAATATACACCACATTTAGTGTAAAGTCAATACACCAAATATAGTGTATTGTAAAATTTAACTATCAAACATTAAGGAGATAGTTATGAAGAACTACATTGAAATCATCAGAGATTTAAGAGAGGATAACGATAAAACTCAAAAAGAAGTTGCAGAATATCTGGGCACTACACAGCAGGTTTATTCACGGTATGAAAAAGGCGAAAACGAAATTCCCGTTCGTCACATTATTGCCCTTTGCAAATATTACGATGTGTCCGCAGACTATATATTAGGGCTTGAATAAACAAAAACCGCACTCTCCTTTTTATATGGGTGTGCGGCTCTTTTTTACAAACGGGTGCGGGTGTCCCGCCCTCACTTTTTCACTATTACTTATTACTTTTTACCTGCTCAAAAAATTCCGTATAAAGAAAGTACGAGTGAAAAGTGAAAAGTGAATAGTGAATAGTGAAAAAGTAAAATCCCGCCCACTGATGTGAACGGGATTTTTGGAGCTGATAACCGGATTTGAACCGGTGACCTCATCCTTACCAAGGATGCACTCTACCTACTGAGCTATATCAGCACACTTTTTAGTGCTTGATGATTATATCCTATTTTATCGCTTTTGTCAACATTAAACGGCAAAAAATATTAAAAAATCAGGAACAGACTTTGTGTACAGAGGTCTGTCCCTTTATTTCATATTCTATTTTACTTCTTTAAGCCGCATACTCATTCTTTTTATCAAAATCAAAAACGTACTTGC
>CAYNIN010000152.1:0-2585 GCA_964397395.1 uncultured Faecalibacterium sp. | reverse complement strand
GAAACAACCGTCTTAAAAGACTTCTTGAACTCGGTGCTCCCGGTATCATCGTAAGAAACGAAAAGAGAATGCTTCAGGAAGCCGTTGACGCTCTCATTGACAACGGCCGTCGTGGCAGACCCGTAACGGGCCCCAACAACAGACCCCTCAAATCCCTTTCAGATATGCTTAAAGGTAAGCAGGGACGTTTCCGTCAGAACCTTCTGGGTAAACGTGTTGACTATTCAGGCCGTTCAGTTATCGTTGTTGGTCCCAACCTTAAAATTTATCAGTGCGGTCTTCCCAAAGAAATGGCACTTGAACTCTTCAAGCCCTTCGTTATGAAGCGTCTTGTTGAAACAGGTGTTGCCGCACACATCAAAACTGCAAGAAAGACTGTTGACAGACAGGAAAAATGCGTATGGGATGCTCTTGAAGTTGTAATCAAGGATCACCCCGTTATGCTTAACCGTGCTCCCACACTTCACCGCCTCGGTATTCAGGCATTCGAGCCCGTACTCGTTGAAGGTAAGGCTATCAAACTTCATCCTCTTGTTTGTACCGCTTTCAACGCCGACTTCGACGGTGACCAGATGGCTGTTCACGTACCTCTTTCGGCAGAAGCCCAGGCAGAAGCACGTTTCCTTATGCTCGCTGCCAATAACCTTCTCAAACCCTCAGACGGAAAGCCCGTTGCCGTTCCTTCACAGGACATGGTTCTCGGCTCATACTATCTTACTCTTGAAATTCCCGGTGCAAAGGGTGAGGGTAAGGTTTTCAGAGATGTAAACGAAGCAAGACTTGCTTACGATTCAGGTGTGCTTGATCTTCACGCAAGAATCAAGGTAAGAATTACAAAGGAAATTAACGGAGAAAAGAAGTCAAAGATTATCGAAACAACTCTCGGTAAGATTGTCTTCAACGATCCCATTCCTCAGGATCTCGGTTTCATCGACAGAAGCAACCCCGACAATATGTTCCGCCTTGAAGTTGAAGGACTTGTTAATAAAGGTCTTCTCGGTAAGGTTATTTCAAAATGTATCAACGTACACGGCACTTCCATAACATCCGAAGTTCTTGACAATATCAAGGATCAGGGTTATAAATACTCAACAAAGAGTGGTATTACCGTTGCTGTTTGCGATGCTACAATTCCCGCTGCAAAGAAAGAAATTCTTGCAGAAACAGAAGAAACCGTTGACGAAGTCAACAGAAAATACAACAGAGGTCTTCTTTCAAACGAAGACCGTTCAAGACAGGTACTCAAGGCATGGGATACATGTACAAACCGTGTTGCCGATGCTCTCACAGGCTCCTTTGATATGACAAACCCCATCTGGATGATGCTTGACTCAGGTGCCCGTGGTTCTAACAGCCAGCTTCGTCAGCTTGCAGGTATGCGTGGTCTTATCGCCAACACCGCAGGTAAAACTATCGAAGTTCCCATCAGAGCAAACTACCGTGAAGGTCTTAATGTTCAGGAATACTTCATTTCCTCCCGTGGTGCCCGTAAAGGTCTTGCCGATACGGCTCTTCGTACCGCCGACTCAGGTTATCTTACCCGTCGTCTTGTTGACGTTTCACAGGATGTTATTATCCGTGAAGAAGACTGCGGATGCACAGAAGGTCTTGAAGTTTACGACATCATGGACGGTAACCGTATCCTTGAATCACTTTCTGAAAGACTTAAAGGCCGTTATCTTCTTAACAGTCTTGTTGATAATGAAACGGGTGAAGTTATCTGTGACAACGAGCATATGATGACAGAAGCCGATGCAGCAAAGGTTGATGCATACCTTACTGCAAAGATGAATAAAGCCCTTGACGAAGGCAAGAGCAAAGAAGAAGCAGCCGCTTGCCGCCGCATCACAATCCGTTCACTTCTCACTTGTGAATCTGCACACGGTGCATGTATCAAGTGTTACGGTGCAAACCTTGCATCAGGTCAGCCCGTTACCGTTGGTGAAGCTGTTGGTATCATCGCTGCACAGTCAATCGGTGAACCCGGTACACAGCTTACCATGAGAACTTTCCACACCGGTGGTGTTGCATCAGGTGCCGACATCACACAGGGTCTTCCCCGTGTTGAAGAACTCTTTGAATCAAGAAAACCCAAAACCCTTGCAATGCTTTCAGAAATCGACGGTGTCGTATCTTTTGAAACAATCAAAAAGAATCCCCACATCGTTGTCACAAATGAAGAAACAGGCGAAAGTAAAGAATACTTCCTTACTTTCGGCGCAAGAGCAAGAGTTTCCGAAGGTCAGTTTGTTAAGAAGGGCGAAACCCTCACCGAAGGTTCAATTGATCCCAAGGACGTTCTCAATGTTCTCGGCGTAAATGCAGTTCACGACTACCTTATCAGTCAGGTACAGCTCACATATCGTACCCAGGGTGTTGATATCAACGATAAGCATATCGAAGTTATCGCACGTCAGATGATGAGAAAGGTAAGAGTTGAAGAAGCAGGGGATACAACCCTTCTTCCCAACGCAGTTGTTGATAAGCGTGAATTCCGTGAAGCAAACAATGCCGTTAAGGCAAGAATGCAGGAAACAGGCGAGGAACTCACCCTTGCAACCTGCTCACCTGTTCTTATGGGTATC
>CAYNIN010000151.1:0-2597 GCA_964397395.1 uncultured Faecalibacterium sp. | reverse complement strand
ATGTGGGAAAGCCGTATACAGTATCATTTTTGTATCACGAGGCTTTCTGAAAGTCTCGAAACCCTTGATATATAAGGCTTTGTGGACTTTTCGTTTCTTACTCCCACTCAATAGTGCCGATCGGCTTGGGAGTCAAGTCGAGAAGCACACGGTTGATGCCGTCAACCTCGTGAGTAATTCTGTCAGTGATGTGGTGGAGAAGCGGATAAGGAATCTCCTCGATTGTTGCAGTCATGGCGTCGGTTGTGTTGACTGCACGGATAATTGCGGGCCAACCCTCGTAACGCTTATCGTCCTTGACACCTACGCTCTTGATGTCGGGTACTGCAATAAAATACTGCCATACCTTGCCTGCAAGGCCGTTTTTGTCAAATTCTTCACGGAGAATTGCGTCTGCTTCACGCAGTGCATGAAGTCTGTCACGGGTAATTGCACCAAGACAACGTACACCAAGACCGGGGCCCGGGAAGGGCTGACGGTAAACCATTGCGTGAGGAAGTCCGAGGGCTTCACCTACAACACGTACTTCGTCTTTGTAAAGAAGTTTGACGGGCTCAACAAGTTCCATTGCCATGTCTTCGGGAAGACCGCCAACATTGTGATGAGCCTTTACGCCGTCACTTTCAAGAATGTCGGGATAGATTGTACCTTGAGCAAGGAAGGAAATGCCTTCAAGTTTTGCGGCTTCTTCATCGAAAACTTTGATAAACTCACCGCCGATAATCTTCCTTTTCTTCTCGGGCTCTGTTACGCCTGCAAGAAGGTTGAGAAAACGATCCGTTGCATCAACATATATGAGATTTGCATCAAGTTGATTGCGGAAAACTTCGATAACGTTTTCGCTTTCACCTTTACGCATAAGACCGTGATTTACGTGAACACAAACGAGTTGTTTGCCGATAGCCTTAATAAGAAGTGCGGCAACTACCGATGAGTCAACACCGCCCGAAAGGGCAAGAAGTACTTTCTTGTCGCCTACCTGATTGCGTACCGCTTCAACCTGTTCATCAATGAATGCATTTGCAAGTTCGAGCGTGGTTATACGAGCCATACTGTCAGGTCTTTTGTTTGAATCCATTTGAAATTCCTCCCTTTTAAGTTGCTGTTTTATCCCTTAGTTTGTATAGTTATCAAAGTAACCCTGTACGAGAACAACGGGGGTACCCTTGTCGCCTGAACCGCTTGTAAGGTCACAAAGTGAGCCGATAAGGTCGGTGAACTGTCTGGGTGTTGTGCCCTGAGATGCCATATTGCCTACAAGACTTTCTTCACCTTTTTCGGCGATTTTCTTGGAGATAGCATCTTTGAGTTCCTGACCGCTGAGACCTTTGAAATCGTTGTCAGCAAGATATTTGAGTTTGAGTTCGTTGGGTGTACCCTTGAGACCGTCGGTATAACCGGGTGAAACGCAAGGATCTGCAAGTTCCCAGATTTTGCCCTGGGGGTCTTTGAATGCGCCGTCGCCGTATACCATAACTTCAATGTTTTTGCCTGTCTTTGCTCTCAGAAGTTCGGCGGTTCTGTTTACGAACTCATTGCATTCTCTGGGGAAAAGTTTAACGGTATCTTCTGTTGACTTGTTTGAGCCGAGAAGACCGTAGTTTTCATTAAAGCCACTGCCGTCAACGGAAGATGTGAGTATTTCATCAAGACCGTAAACAGCCTTTGCGCCTGCCGTTTTAAGAAGGCGTTTTGTACGGGCTCTTGTGTGGATATCGCAGGTAAGAACGCAGTCGGTATAATCAAGAATGCTCTTTGCCTGATTTGCAAAAACGACTTCGCATTCTGCGCCGCAGTCTTTTACAAGTTGTGAATAATAGTCTACATAGTCAACACCGGTGAACTCGTGCTTGTTTTCGCCGAAAAGTTCACGGTACTTTGCAAGAGAAAGCACGTCTGTGTAGGGATTTACGCCTGCTTCGTCGAGCTGGTCGTAAGTGAGAAGATGATTGCCGACTTCGTCACTGGGATAACTGAGCATAAGAACAATTTTCTTACAGCCCATTGCTATACCACGAAGGCAGATTGCAAAACGGTTTCTTGAAAGAATGGGGAAAATAACGCCCACTGTTTCACCGCCTAATTTTTCCTTGACGTCTTTGGCGATTGCTTCAACCGAAGCATAGTTACCCTGACTTCTTGCTAAAATTGATTCTGTAACAGCAACTACGTCTTTATCACGAAGTTCAAAGCCTTCGCTTTCTGCAGCATCTACAACGCTGTCGCAAACGATTTGTGCAAGGTCATCGCCTTCACGAATAATAGGACAACGGATACCTCTTGATACGGTACCAACTTTTCTTTCCATGAATCATTACCCCTTATAAAAAGATTTGGTAAAGTTACCGGCTAAACTTATTGTAGCCAATAATAATACATTTAATTCTATCATTATAGAAACAATAAATCAATAGTTTGAGCCTTCAATATTTAATATTTTTCATAAAAAAATTTTGGTAAGTTTTACAAAATAAGGATATTGGGTTCTGATTTGTTCATTTTTTTCGGTACGCGGGGAAGGTGGGTCGTGGCGGTCAGGAAGGCACCGCCGAGGAAGGTTTAATAAAAAAACACAGCACCCCGTTAAGAGTGCTGTG
>CAYNIN010000150.1:0-2684 GCA_964397395.1 uncultured Faecalibacterium sp. | reverse complement strand
AGGGTGAGCATATCCATTCACATAATATGAAAACTGCACTTTCAGGCACGCAGGAATATACATATACTCCCGATTTTAAGTTCCCCGAAGAAGAAAAGCCACAAATGATAAAAGCCTATATCCGCAAAAACGGCGACATAGGCATAAGGAACGATATATGGATAATCCCCACCGTAGGCTGTATAAACAAAGCAGCAGAGAAAATTGCAGGTCTTACAGGTGCTTTTGCCTTCACGCACCCTTACGGCTGTAGTCAGCTCGGTGGCGACCACGAGAGAACACAGAAAATTCTCTGCGGACTTATTAAACACCCCAACGCAGGCGGCGTGCTTGTATTGGGACTTGGTTGTGAAAACAACAATATTACAGAACTGAAAAAAGTTCTCAGTGAATACGACGAAGAAAGAGTCCGTTTCTTAAATGCACAAGATTATGAAAACGAAATCACCGAGGCTATCAAGATTATTGATGAACTCAAAAAAATTGCCGCAAAAGATAAAAGAACAGAGGTACCCGTAAGCAAACTGAAAATCGGTCTTAAATGCGGTGGCAGTGACGGACTTTCGGGTATCACGGCAAATCCTCTTTGCGGTAAGATTACAGACAGACTTGTTTCTATGGGCGGTACTGCGGTGCTGACAGAAGTTCCCGAAATGTTCGGTGCAGAGCAGATACTTATGAATCGCTGTGCGGATAAAGAAGTCTATAATAAAACAGTAAAGCTTATCAATGATTATAAAGAATACTTCATATCTCACGGTCAGCCTGTTTCGGAAAATCCCTCACCCGGTAACAAGGAAGGCGGAATAACCACCCTTGAAGAAAAATCCCTCGGCTGTGTACAAAAAGGCGGAACTGCACCTGTTACGGCTGTTCTTAATTATGGTGACACAGCAACCAAAAAAAGTTTGAATTTGCTTAACGGTCCCGGTAACGACATGGTTGCAGTAACAAATCTTACAGCAGCAGGCTGCCATCTTATTCTTTTCACAACGGGCAGGGGCACACCTTTAGGTGCTCCCGTACCGACAATTAAAATTGCAACCAACTCGGCTCTTGCCGAAAAGAAAAAGCATTGGACAGACTTTGATGCACAGAAAGGCAATAAAGAAGAACTGTTCAATCTTATATTGAAAATCGCAAACGGAAAAGAAACCAAAAGTGAAGAAAACAGCTACCGTGAGATAGCAATTTTTAAAGACGGTGTAACACTGTAAGAAACAATTAACAAAACTGAAAAGAAGTGCAAAGGTAAAATCCGATGCACTTCTTTAATTTTATTCTTCGATTGTAACTACAGTGTCTGCCTTTTCGGAGTTGTTTGACAAAAGATACGACAGGATATCCAGTGCCGCTTCAACAAGCAAGGCTATTGCGATATATTTCCACACAAACTCTGTCGAAGTAAAGGGATTAGTTATAATCATTACCGAAGAGAAGACAGTCAAAACAGCGGCTATCAGATTTATATACCAATACTTCATTTTAAATCTGAAAGAATCGGCTGCATTCTGGAATTTCACAACACCTAAAAGAAGCATAAATATTCCGTATAAAACTGTTGCCAAGGGGAAAGTCATAATAAACCACTTTGAATTAAATGCGAAGAAGGCTCCTATAATAAGGCATAACAATCCTTTTGACAGCAGATTGGTCTTCATTGCTTCGCTTTTTTCGGTACGGAAATAATTTACCGTGCTTATTGCTCCCAGCAGAATCAGAACTATTCCCAAAGAAACAATTATTACTGACGTGAAGCCTTTCGGTCTGAATAAAAGTATCAACCCTATAACAAATTCTACGGCACTCATAAGGGTACTGTTTTTTTTGTTTTTTATATTAGTCATTGTTTTCTCCTTCTGTCTTTTTCTTCTTTAAAGCTCTGAACTGTCTGAAAACATCCGGCAGATAACTGAAAAACGCAACGAAAGTCAGCACTGCGGCAATTGAAACAAGAACCATCATAACAGTATCAGGTAAGCAAAAATAATTTCTGAATGCACCAACCTCGGGCCCGATTGCCATAATGACAACCATTACAACATAAAATGCAGTTGTTGCAACCTTGCCGAAAATTTCTGCGGCACAGGGACGAAGGCCTAAAAGAATCATAATAAAGGCAAAGAATATCATTACAAAATCCTTAATTATGAAAAGCAGAAATACCCATGAGAATGCATTTAGAGTCGGGTTTAAAGCCTTACTGAATTTCAGATAAAGTATTATTGCTATTGCAAAAACCGTAAGTTTATCTGCGACGGGGTCAAGAATTTTTCCTAAATTGCTCACCTGATTATACTTTCTTGCTATTTTGCCGTCAACAAGGTCGGATAGCCCCGACAGTGCAAGAATAACAGCTGCGGTAACAGTCTGACCGTTATAAAACAAAACGGCAAAAACGGGTATAAGCAGTATTCTTATGAAGGATATCAGATTAGGTACGGTTTTCCAGTTTTCAAAATAGAATGACAGTTTTTCTTTCATTGCTTTTTTCCTCTTTTATTATTTATTTTCATCCCATATTTCTTCTGCATAAGGAGTCCACTTTTCCGCATAAGCCTTACACTTACCGCACAGATGCTCTACGGTTTCGGGTGACTCCAGGTCTGTGCTTTCTGCTCCTGTTTCGGCAATGATTTTTTCAAGACATTCGGGGTTTTCAAGCATAGGACAGGGTCTGAGGT
>CAYNIN010000149.1:0-2760 GCA_964397395.1 uncultured Faecalibacterium sp. | reverse complement strand
TAAATTAGGCATAACTTTGCGGACAGCCGAGGACGTCTGTCCCTACGAATGTTGAATAAAATTCCTCGTCAAATTTGATTTTGTCACTGTTCTGACGGCAATATTGTAGGGCTCGGCGCCCCGATGAGCCGTTAAATTAGGCATAACTTTGCGGACAGCCGAGGACGTCTGTCCCTACGAATGTTGAGTTAAGTTCCTCGATAAATATGATTTTGTCACTGTTCTGACGGCAATATTGTAGGGCTCGGCGCCCCGACGAGCCGTTAAATTAGGCATTGTTTTGCGGACAGCCGAGGACGTCTGTCCCTACGAATGTTGAATAAAATTCCTCGTCAAATTTGATTTTGTCACTGTTCTGACGGCAATATTGTAGGGCTCGGCGCCTCGACGAGCCGTTAAATTAGGCATTGTTTTGCGGACAGCCGAGGACGTCTGTCCCTACGAATGTTGAATAAAATTCCTCGTCAAATTTGATTTTGTCACTGTTCTGACGGCAATATTGTAGGGCTCGGCGCCCCGATGAGCCGTTAAATTAGGCATAACTTTGCGGACAGCCGAGGACGTCTGTCCCTACGAATGTTGAGTTAAGTTCCTCGATAAATTAAAACTTACCTTATTCGTTATTGAGTGCTGTTTCCGCAATCTCCACATCGCCGATTTTATCACCGTTTACATACTCCCCGTTTTGATAATAAGGCTCTGAATTGATATTTACAGCAGCATTTTCAGGCACATATAAAACAGCCTTCATACCTTCCGGCAGAGTAAGGTCGATAATATAATCCCCGTCAAGTTTTTCATACTCCAGAGTGATTAAGCCTTTTACACTCGGCACGGTACAGTTCATACTGTCGGACAGATTGTACTGAGGCTCGATTTTAACCTTTTCATAGCCTGCTTCAAGGGGAGTGATACCTGCAAAATGCTTACTCATTATAACAAGCGGTCCACCGCTCCATGCGTGATTCTTGGTGCCTCGCCAGGAGTCCCAGAATTCCCAAAGAGTAGAGTAATCCTCACACATCATACCCTCATATCTTTCCTTAATTCTGTCTTTTGCAGTTTCATATTCTCCCATTTTGCAAAGGGCTTCAAGAACATAGTATTCCATATACGGACTTGAATTTTTAGTGTTTGTCAGTACATTTGTAATAGTATCATACTGCTCTTTTTCTGCAAGACCCGACAAAACTGCAAGGGCATTGGCTCTGTCGTCGGGTTCTTTCACGTCTTCACTTCTGAAGCCTTCTTCAGTCCAAAGAGCCTTATACCCCTTCCCGATAGCATCTTTTCTTTCGGTAATAAAGGAAATGTCCTCGTCTTTTCCTAAAATCTCCGCCATTTTCTCTGCACAGGAAAAAGCATAGTAAACCCAGGCATTTTCTATGGCTGTCATATCTGCCTTTGAGCCCCAATCAGCCCAATCCCACGAGCCGCTGCGATGAAGTACAAGATTGTTTTCGCCCATTTCCCATTTTTTCAGATAGTCAAGGGCAGGCTCATAAACCTTTTCGATAAAAGCCTTGTCCCCGGTATATTCATAGTAAGTGAGGAAGCCTACGATTCCTGCAAGCTGCTGAACGGGAAGTTCAAAATAGTCACCGCTTATAGGTACAACAGTCTGAAGCACTTTTGTGTCATCGACGTGAGAAAGCATCGCCTCTACACCCTTCTGATACAGCAGGTAGGAATTGCTGTCCATAGAGTACATTGTCATAATCATTTCACTTGTAACATCGCCCCACCATTGAGCTCTTTCTCTGTCGGGACAATCCATAAAATTATCACGCATGGTAACATAGAGAGTACGCAAAGATTTTTGCCACAAAGAATTCAGGAATTCATCATCGCACTTGAAGTCACCGCAGAATGAGCTGTCATATCCCGTTTCACGGTACATCAAAGAAACAACCGTAACGCCTTTCGGTATTTTATAGGTAATATGCTCTCCGTTAAACCAGCCCAAAGCCTCAAACTCCTGCTCTCCCTCTTTAGTTATATAGGTAGTTGAAACGGCACCGATTAAAGTATTTTCCGTTGTAATGCGAATTTTCTTCCCTGCAGGTGCTATGACTTTAAGATAGGGCGTTATCTGTGCGTTATAGGGAATATCTACGGTGATTTTTTCACCGAAAAGTTTAGTTACGGTATAGTTTTCATAATCCTTTGAATTTTCATAATCTTTAAGGCCGTAATCCTTCAAAAAGGGTATTCCTCTCGGATAAAGAGAGCCGTAAGCACCCTCGCCGCCGGCGGCATACTCCGTCGCATTTTCCCAAGATGAAACATCATAATCTTCATTTATCCGGTCGCCCGTATCTTCTCTTGCATCGTAATAGATACTGTATTCGGAAAGTCTGTAATTAGGCGGATAAAGAGAGGAGTCAACGTAAGCACTGTTTCTTTTTACCTTCCAGCTTTCATCGGAAATTATAGTGATACCTTCGCCTATGGCTTCAAAAAGAAATCCGCCCTGACCGCTGCTGCTATAGGAATAACTCGTTTCATTATCCCAGAACCACACCAGAGCACAAACCGTATTTTCACCCTCTTTGAGATAAGGTGCAATATCTATACTGTCATAATAGCCGCTGTTTTCATCGGGACCACGTTTTACGCTTCCCTCAAAAACTACGGTTTCTCCGTTTATGTAAAGCCAATATTTCGAATCAGCCGAGATGTGAGCAATAAGTTCTTCGGGTGTCTTATCAAGACTAACCTTTTTATTAAAGCACATCCAGACGTTTTCTTCCGTCAGGT
>CAYNIN010000148.1:0-2812 GCA_964397395.1 uncultured Faecalibacterium sp. | reverse complement strand
AGTTTTGTATTATATAATATGCTTACCTTCAATAATATGGCACTAGAAAAATGCATATAAAAAAGAGCATCTTTCAATGCTCTCGTAATTCTTATGCTTGTATGTAATTCCCGAAATTATATATACGGATTGATTATATACATTTAACAGCAATTAAAAAATTATAAAGTGAATGCCTGCGTCATTTTGATATATCCAGGTTAAGCAATTCATCTGCACTTACTTTATAAAATTCGCATAGTTTTTTGAAGTCCTCAATTGCAAGTTTGGCTCTTCTTTTTTCGATATGGTCATAACCTTGTTGCGATTTATTTATTACTTTACCAACGGTATTTTGTGATAAATCATTATCAATTCTTAACGAAATCAATTTGTCAAGATAGTAGGCTTAAAAAGTTTGAGGCTCTCTTTATTACGAATAAAATGAAGTCAGATGTTTCTTTTAATAAGTCTTTTTGCTATATAGTTATAATACAATTTTCTGCATTTATTGACAATTGATGAATTTTGTGATATAAATTGTTTATTGTTTTTATCAGTATTTATATAGGGAGGGAATTGTTTTGCTAAGCAAAGAAGAACTGGATGCATATTGCCAAGAGTATTATGAACCGGTTTTTAAATATTGCATGAGAAGACTTTCCAAAAAAGAGGATGCTGAGGATGCAACGCAGGAAACTTTTGTCGTTTTCAGCAGAAAAAGTCATTTGATTGAGGAGGAGCATGTCAGTGGTTGGCTTTTTGCCACAGCTCATAACATAGTTTTAAAAGAATACAGAAAACGCTCTCAGAATAAAGACAGAATGCTTGAATTTGATGATGAAATAACGAGCCTTTCCGTAAGAGTCAGGTCATTTGAAGAAGAAATGGTCAGTTATTATATGGAAAGGTTCGTAGAAGAAATATACAGTCGCTTGTCTGACCGTGAAAAAGAACTTTTTGATTTGTGCAGCGGCGGTAATTTGAAAACAGGTCAAATATCAAAAATATTAGGCTTGGAAACTACTGCATGTTCAATGAGAAAAAAGCGTTTGAAAGAAAAATGCAGAGATATAATGATGGAAATTTTATTTTTCTAAAAATTTTTTTGTTAAGTTTTTGTTTTTCGTTGGATACATAAATGAAGAGCGATACTTACCAAAAGGAAGGGTGGTTTGTTTTGGATGATAAAAACCGAGTTTTCGGCGTGTCAGCCGAAGACTCTGACGATCTTGATTTAAATAATGATTTTGATTTTTACCATAAGAATAAGGAAGAAGCCAAAAAGAATATTGACAAAGCGGCAAAGGATTTTTCGGATTTTATGGATTCGTTTTCACAAGATGTGGAGGGTCTTTCAGAAGATGATATTAACAGAGGAATTGAAAAGATTCTTGAAAGAACACATCCTGGCGAAAAACAGCCTGAATCTGTTAAAACTGCAGAAAACAAAAGGGTAAAGTTGAAGGTGCTCTTTCTCGTTGCTTTACTTGCAATTGTTTCTTTTTCATGCTTTTGTGCTGTAGGTGACAGCCATAATATAAGCATAGAAAACGGTTTTGTTTCTTTTGCAAAGGAAACTGTTCAAGTCGTATTTTTCGGCGAAGATGAAGAATATATATCTGTTGATTCATTGTTGAGCAATTTAAAAGAGCATGGATACGAAGATATCTTATTCCCTGAAGAGTTTGTAACAAATTCAGATGAATACAAGGTTAGCGTACCGGAGTATTGTGATGATGAATTTGGAAAACAAGTGTCTTTCAATATTTATAGCGACACTTCAACATATTCTCTTGTTATGCATAAATCTCAAGCCAGACAGGCTCTTGACTATCCCGATATTCAAAATGCAAAAACAATAACGGTAAATGACATTTGTGTTTATATATTTGCATATGATAACGATCTGACAACCGTAGAATTTTCCAATGGCAGTTACAGATATTACATAATCTCATCAACTCCTTATTTGGAATTGGAAGAAATCGTCAAAACTATAAAGTGAGGAGCACAACTTTATGAAGAGAATAATAACTTTTTTTCTTTGTTTTGCATTGATTTTTTCGGCTGCATCTTTCGATATCGTTGCCGGTAACGATGAAGATGCACCGGTTATCCTGGATTTTGTTTTAATAACGGACGGCGAACAAAATACAGATGACACTAATTCAAATGCCAGAGTGAGCGGTTTAATAATGTCTTACGGTCTCAGTCTTACAAAAAGCGGTACTACATTGAATTTAAGAGGTCAAACATATGGTGCAATAGATGTGATCAAATGCGGTTTTAAGAATCTAACGATTGAAAGAAGAAAAACAAGTGATGATTCATGGGAAGATTATTATGAATTCGGTAATGTTTATCGTGAGGCAGTTGCAGCGGATCTTTCCACAACACTTGTAGTTGCTTCAGGTTATCAATACAGAATTTCTTGTAAGCACTATGCGAAAAAGAATTTACTTGCCATTCAGACAATCAGTAACACTTCAAACATTGTAACTGTATCATAAAACTATAAGAAACAAACTTAAGAGAGCATCAGACCGGTGCTCTCTTTTATATTGCCCTTATATGTTACCAAAGTGAGATATAAAAGGAACTTTAAAAAATTCCGCAAAAAGAAAATTATACAGTAGGGACACAGCTTGCCGTGTCCGTTGTATAGGGCAAAAGGACTACAGCTGACAGTATAATGTTACGGACTCTTTATGTCTATCAATATTTAATACAAATCATACCTTTGTCTTGCGGACACGGCAAGCCGTGTCCCTACCATAAAAACATAAAACCATTGTATCAGCCGAGTTTTTCGGCTTTTACAATGGTTTTT
>CAYNIN010000147.1:0-2821 GCA_964397395.1 uncultured Faecalibacterium sp. | reverse complement strand
GAAAAAACATCGCAAACATGGTTTCATGTGTAAGAATTATCGGTGCAACAATTCTTTTACTTTTCTACAGTGAATTTTCCACCGAGTTTCTTATCATCTACGGCATCAGCGCCTCTACGGATGCTCTTGACGGTATGTTAGCCCGTAAACTCAACACCTGCAGTATTTTAGGTGTGACTCTTGACACAATCGGCGACCTTCTCATCGGTCTTACCCCCGTTAAAGTTCTCATTGTGCAAAAACTTATTGAGCCCTGGTTCCTCGTTTGAATCGGCGCATCAATTCTTCTTTTCCTCACAGCCGCTATCATTTCCCAGGTTAAGTTCAAAAAACTCTCTTTCCCCCATACATACTTTGATAAGCTTCTCGGTTGCTGTGTAGCCGCATCACCGTTCATTTATCACATTGTACCTATCAACGTTCTTCTCATCATTGTCGGTACCGTGTTCTTTATCGCTTCAATCGAAGCCGTTATTATCGAAATCAAACTCAAGGAAGCAAAGCCCTTTGTTCCCTCAATTTTCCACACAGATAAATAAACTAAAAAAACAAAAAAGCAGGTGTTACCTTTGTGATGACACCTGCTTAAGTTTTTTAGTCATGTCTTTCAAAGCATTCGTTGTATTCTTCCACCCATTTGAGCACTGCCTTGCGGTTATACTCTTTGGGAATTGCAGCAGTTACCGTTGCGGCTTTGACAATATCGGCACATCTTTTAAGAATTTTTGACACAAGAGCCTTGTTGCCTGCAAGACCGCCGAGTCTTGATTTAAGCGCCTGACGGGACATAAGACCGCCCACAATTGTTGCAACGTTGGGAGAAACAACGCCGTTTGTCATATCGTCGCCGTTGAGTATTCCCGTTTTGAAAATGTAGTCAAGTTCCTCGCCGTCAAGATATGTGAGCAAAAGTTTGACGCAAGCAAGAGGAGCAAGGTTGCTACCGAGTTTTTTGAAAAATCTTCTCTGATATTTCCAGAGAGTTTCTGCGCTGTAAGCCTCGTCTTCATCGTCAAGAATAACGTCAAAGAGTATTCTTGCCGCAGTGAAACTGTTAGCAATACCCGAGCCGATAATGGGTATGGTCATAAAAGCACTGTCACCGATTGCGGCATAACCCTCTGCAACAAACAGACCCAATGGCTGACGCACGGGTATAGACACAAACTGACCGCCTCTTTTAAGTTTATAGCCTATGCAGGGATTGGTTTCACGAAGATGGTTAACGGTTCTTTCTGCTTCTTCTTCATCAAAAGGCTCAAATCTGCCGATAAGAATATCGGCGTACTTGCTTTCCGAAGCCACCCAGGAAATACCGAGTTTGTTATCATCGAGAAGTATAACCTTGTATCTGTCATCTTCGGCAGTTTCGGCAACCTTATCGAAAAAGGCTCTGTAAACGTAAAAACGTTCATACTCATCCGTTTCATGCTGGATACCGAAATATGAGGGAAGATTCCTTCTCAACGGTGAATCAATACCGCAGGCGTCAACAACAAGGTCTGCATACTTTGCACCCTTTGAGGTTTTGATACCTACCACCCTGTTACCGAAAAGTATGGGCTCCTCAACACTGCAACTGAAAACAAATTTGACTCCTGCCTTTTCCGCTTCGTCAATAATATACTTATAGAGAGCCTTTCTCTCCATAACGATTTCCGCTTCTTCCTCGGGAAGATTTTCACGAAGTACGGTTTCAAGACCCGTACTGTAAAAACTCATTCTCGGTTTATACACAAAAAGACTTTCGTCGGGTACTGGCAGACCGATATCGTGGAAAGCGTTTTTATTGAAAACGTCTGTCCAGTCATAGCCCATATTTCTTCTTGTGTTTTTTTCGTAAACGGTTACATCATAGCCGTTTTTTGCAAGAAGCATACCAAGAGCGATACCGCCGTGACCGCCGCCTGCAACGATTATTTTCTTTCCCATATTCCTCTCTCCTTTGTGCAAAAAATATTAACAAAGTTTATACAATGTTATTATAGTAGTTTACCGTGCAAAAGTCAATGGGCGTTTTCAGAAAACGGAACAATGAGTCTTACCGCCCCTTTTTGTTGCAAAAGAACTCCGCTTATGCTAAAATTATTGCATCTTCAATCAAAGGAGTTTTACCGTGAACCGTAACCAACTGAAAATTATTGCCTGCATATCAATGGTAATTGACCATATAGGGTATGTTATTTTTCCCGATATGCAGATACTAAGAATGATTGGCAGAATTGCCATGCCCATATTCGCCTTTTTTATCGGCGAGGGCTGTTTTTATACAAAAGACAGAAAGAGATATTTTTCAAGGCTTTTTCTTTTGGGGCTTATCTGTCAGGCTCTTTATGTTGCCGAAAGTTTTATAAGCGGCTCGGGTAACGCTCTTTACTTTAATATACTTCTGACTTTTTCCTGCTCGGTTATAATCTGTCACTTATTCCTCCGACTGAAAAACAGTAATACACTCCAAAACAGACTGCTGTTTATTCTCTGCCTTATCGGATTTTCCGCCGTCAATCTTCTCTTTGACTTTATCAGAACGAAAACGGGGCTGAATATTGCCTTTGACTACGGTTTTGAAGGTATGATACTCCCCTTGTCTGCCCTTTTCTTTAGGGAAGAAAAGCAGAAAAAACTGACGTTTTTCCTTGGAACCGTGCTTTTTGCATACTGCACTTACGGCATAGGACTCTATTTCCTTTTTGCAATGATACCGCCCATACTGATTTGCTTTTACAACGGCAAAGCGGGCAGGAAGAAACTCAACACTTTTTTCTATCTGTTCTATCCCTTGCACCTTGCGGTGATTTATGGGGTTGGGCTGGTGATGTGA
>CAYNIN010000146.1:1894-2874 GCA_964397395.1 uncultured Faecalibacterium sp. | reverse complement strand
ACTCAACGTGAGCTGTGTTGATTGTGATACCACGTTCTCTTTCTTCGGGAGCCTTATCGATGTTTGCGTAATCGATGAAGTCAGCGCCACCCTTCATAGCGAGAGTCTTTGTGATAGCTGCTGTAAGAGTTGTTTTACCGTGGTCAACGTGGCCGATTGTACCAATGTTAACGTGGGGCTTGGTTCTTTCAAATTTTGCTTTTGCCATTGGAATCTCCTCCTTAATATTAGCAATAAAATTATTTTAGGTGCAGAATATCTGCATTGTTTACATTCTAACAAGAAATAAACAAAATTTCAAGTCTTTTTTGAGAAAAATTAGTCTCTCTTTGCTCTTTCTGATACAATTGCTTCAGAAATTGACTTGGGAATTTCTTTGTAACCGTCGGGTTCCATTACATACTGACCACGACCCTGAGTCTTTGAACGAAGATCAGTTGCGTAACCGAACATTTCTGCAAGGGGAACTCTTGAGTTAATCTGCTTAACACCTGTACGGTCTTCAAAGCCCTGAATTTCGCCACGGCGTGAGTTAAGGTCGCCGATAACGTCACCCATATATTCTTCGGGAGTAATAACTACAACCTTCATGATGGGTTCGAGAAGTACGGGGTTTGCTTTCTTTGCAGCATCCTTGAATGCCATTGAACCTGCAATCTTGAATGCCATTTCTGATGAGTCAACTTCGTGGTATGAACCGTCGTAAAGAGTAACCTTTACGTCAACCATGCTGTAACCTGCGATAACGCCTGACTGCATAGCACCCTGGATACCTGCATCAACGGGAGCGATATATTCCTTGGGAATAGCACCGCCGACGATGTTGTTGACAAATTCGTAGCCTTTGTCGGGGTTGGGTTCAATGTTGATCTTAACGTGACCGTACTGACCCTTACCGCCTGACTGACGGGCATACTTGGTGTCTGAAGAAGCAGTGCTGCGGATTGTTTCTCTGTAAGCAACCTGAGGCTTACCGACGT
>CAYNIN010000146.1:0-1884 GCA_964397395.1 uncultured Faecalibacterium sp. | reverse complement strand
CCGACGTTTGCTTCAACTTTGAATTCACGCAGAAGTCTGTCTACGATGATTTCAAGGTGAAGTTCACCCATACCTGCGATGATTGTCTGACCTGTTTCTTCATCTGTATAGCAACGGAATGTGGGATCTTCTTCAGCAAGTTTCTGAAGTGCAATACCCATCTTTTCCTGACCTGCCTTAGTCTTAGGCTCGATAGCAACACGGATAACGGGTTCGGGGAAGTTCATTGATTCAAGAATGATGGGAGCCTTTGCATCACAGAGGGTATCACCTGTTGTGGTGTTCTTAAGACCAACTGTTGCTGCGATGTCACCTGCATAAACTGTTTCAATGTCTTCACGGTGGTTAGCGTGCATCTGAAGGATACGGCCTAATCTTTCTCTGCTGTCCTTAACAGAGTTGTAAACTGTTGTACCTGCATCAACAGTACCTGAGTATACACGGAAGAAGCAAAGTTTGCCCATGAAGGGATCCGTTGCAATCTTGAAAGCAAGAGCTGCAAAGGGTTCATCATCAGATGAATGTCTTACTTCCTCTTCTTCTGTTTCGGGGTTAACACCCTTGATAGCCTCAATGTCTGTGGGAGCGGGCATATAGTCTACGATGTTATCGAGAAGGGGCTGAACACCCTTGTTGCGATATGAAGTACCGCAACAGATGGGAACCATATCGTTAGCAATGGTAGCCTTTCTGATAACTGCTTTCATTTCTTGAACTGTGGGTTCGATACCTTCGAAGTATTTTTCCATAAGGTCGTCGTCCATTTCAACAACGCAGTCGATAAGCTTCTGACGATACTCAGCAGCTAATTCAACCATTTCTTCGGGAATTTCTTCGATTCTTACGTCCTTACCCATATCGTCATAGTAAACAATAGCGTTATTGTTTACAAGGTCAACGATGCCCCTGAAGGTGTTTTCATAACCGATGGGGAGCTGAACGGGTACTGCGTTGCAGTTGAAACGTTCTTTTACCATGTCAAGAACACGGTAGAAGTCAGCACCTGTAATGTCCATTTTGTTAACATAGATCATTCTGGGTACTTTATATTCGTCGGCCTGTCTCCAAACTGTTTCACTCTGGGGTTCAACGCCGCCCTTTGCACAAAGAACAGTAACTGAACCGTCGAGAACACGGAGAGAACGCTGAACTTCAACGGTGAAGTCAACGTGGCCCGGTGTGTCGATGATATTGATACGGTGGTCTTTCCAGAAGCAAGTTGTTGCAGCAGAAGTAATTGTGATACCTCTTTCCTGTTCCTGAGCCATCCAGTCCATTGTTGCAGAACCGTCGTGGGTTTCACCGATCTTATGGTTAACACCTGTGTAGTAAAGAATACGTTCTGATGTTGTAGTCTTACCGGCGTCGATGTGAGCCATAATACCAATATTTCTTGTCATTTCAAGAGATACTTTACGTGCCATAAATAATTATCCTCCTAACTAATACGTTTAAAAAATAATTACCAGCGGAAATGTGCGAAAGCCTTGTTAGCTTCTGCCATTTTGTGAGTATCTTCACGCTTTTTGAATGCTGAACCCATTTCATTGGTAGCATCAATAATTTCGTTGGCAAGTCTTTCCTTCATTGTTCTTTCTGAACGCTGACGGCTGTAAAGAGTAATCCAACGAAGACCGAGAGTCTGTCTTCTTTCGGGACGGACATCCATGGGAACCTGATAAGTTGAACCACCTACACGGCGAGCCTTAACTTCGAGTAAAGGCATAACATTTTCCATTGCAGCCTCGAAAACTTCGAGGGGTTCCTTACCTGTCTTTTCTTTGATAATATCAAAAGCATCGTATACGATCTTCTGAGCAACACCCTTCTTACCGTCATACATAACACTGTTGATAAGACGTGTTACGAGTTTTGAGTTGTAAA
>CAYNIN010000145.1:0-2889 GCA_964397395.1 uncultured Faecalibacterium sp. | reverse complement strand
GTATCATCTGACAGCCGTACTTTGCGATAAACGCCACGTTTGCACCGCTGTTTTTAACCTGCATAAGAAGCTCGGGTATTCTCTGACGAACCTCTTTATCATAGTTATTGAGTTTTGCGATAAGACCCGCATACTCTGTTCTCTTTTCGTCGCCTTCTTCACCGAAAACATACTTTATAGCCGTATCGTAGTCTTCAGCGGCAACGGCTGCCCAATAGCCCGGCCAGGTCATAACTGTTGAACGGGCAAGAGCAGAAGTAACACCCTCAACCACTTTATAATAGATATATTCCTTTGTAACGCCCACAACGGTATCAAGAAGTCCGCTTGCTGTTACAAGGTCAACGGTCTGGATGATAAATTCGTCAACGTTAAATACATTATAAACATTACAGTCAATGAGTGTTCTTGTAATTGCATCGCCGTCAACTTTGAATTTGCCGCTGATGGCTTCACTGATAGGCTCCATACCGTTAACGGTACCGCCGTCAAAGCCAAGACCGTAAATACTGTCTGTGCCGTACTTTGCAACATAAGCAAGAACAACGTTGGTACCAAGGCACTTTGCAATAATTGCAACCTTATCCGAGCCCGTTGTTTCCTTTACTTTTTCAACGTGAGCGTGGAACAGGTCGGCAACTTCCCAGGGATCAAGACGCCAGTCGTAGTAAAACTTGTAGTCAAGTTCGGCATAATAGCCTTTACCGCTTTTATGGTCATATTCAAGATTAGCAGCAACTTCCTGCTTTCTTGACTCTGAAAGTCCCGTTCCTTCGGGAGCAGTGCCGTCTTTGTTAAGAAGAGATGCACTGAAAAGGTCGGACATTTCTTTGTAAAGATTATCGTAGTAGTTATCCCATTTATCCTGAGCAATACCTTCAAAAAGGAAGGGTTGAAGAACGTTTACCACCGCTTCAATAAGAGCGTTGTTGTCCCCTTCTTCCTCATTTTCATCGCCGCCGATAATACCGGATAAGATATCCGTTGTTTTGAAAATCTGATTACCCTCGGCATCGTAAAGAGCTTCACCGTCGCCCGAAATTTCAACAACGGGAATCTGACTTCCCCAGCCTGAAATACTTGCCGCAGAAGCAGGCATCATAACGGTAAATACCATTATTACTGCAAGCAACAGGGAAATTAACTTTTTCATAAACACATCTCCTTTGTAAACAATTTTACAAAATTATATTATCAATTAAAAAATTGAATTTTTTTACATATTATTTAATAAACTGTAAACAAAGCACAAAAAACCTCACTGTCGGAAAACGAAAAAATTTTTTTGATTTTTTTCAAAAAAACTATTGACAACTGCCCTTTCGGTGTGTATAATAAAGCCATAACGAAAACGATAATCGTTATCATTATCAGTTTGGTAATGCAAATCTACGATTGGAGTGATGCCAATGTCAGTTCTTAAAAACAGCAGACAAAGAGATGCAGTATTGGCAAACCTGCAATCAAGATATGACCACCCCACAGCCGAAGAAGTTTTCCTGGCAGTGAAACAGGCTATCCCGTCAATAAGTCTTGCGACGGTCTATCGCAACCTCAAACTTCTTGAAAGCGAAGGACTTATCCTCAAGATAAGCACCGGTGACAGCGACAGATACGACGGCCACACTCACAATCACTATCACTTCACCTGCGGTCAATGCCTCAGAGTGCTGGACCTTGATATTGATGAAAGTGTTACCGTCAACGCCCTGCCCAAAAACTTCCAAGGTACTGTTACAGGTCATTCCTTGATGTTCTACGGTATCTGCCCCGATTGCAAACAATGAAAAAGAAAAAATTTTTATTTAATGGAGGAAACTAAAATGAAAAAGTATTATTGCCCCGTATGCGGTTACGAAAGTGATGAAGATATCGGCGTATGCCCCATCTGTAAAGCAAAGATGGCACAGAGAGAAGAAGGCGCAGAAATGACCTGGGCTGCCGAACACATTCTCGGCGTAGGCAAAGCAGAAAACGTACCCGAAGAAATCGTTATGGGTCTTCGTGACAACTTCAACGGCGAATGTTCAGAAGTCGGTATGTATCTTGCAATGGCCCGTGTTGCTCACAGGGAAGGCTATCCCGAAATCGGTCTTTACTGGGAAAAGGCTGCTTACGAAGAAGCAGAACACGCCGCTAAATTCGCAGAACTTCTCGGTGAAGTTGTAACAGACAGCACAAAGAAAAATCTTGAAATGAGAGTTGCCGCAGAAAACGGCGCAACTCAGGGTAAGTTTGACCTTGCAAAAATGGCTAAGGATCTCGGCCTTGACGCTATCCACGATACAGTTCACGAAATGGCCCGTGACGAAGCAAGACACGGCAAGGCATTTGAAGGTCTTCTTAACAGATATTTTGGTTGATTGATACAAACTGCCTTTTCTGTAATATTAACACAAAATCAGACTAAAATATTAAAGCAAGTGCTTCCCCGTTTTTAATTATAAAAGGAGGAAAATAAATGAACAAGAAGATATTAACATTATCCCTGTCCGTTATTACTGTGCTTACTTTAACATTAGGAGTAAATTTTACAAAAAACTCGAATAATAATTCAAACGATCTTATCTCTGTTTCAACAACCGAGTCCGTCGGTGCTTCTGAGGCGGTTGCGGCTGAGGCTGTCACAGTTACAACCACTATCTCTGAAAGTAAAGAGATTACAACTGTAACTGTTGCACCCGAAACTAAAGAGAATACAGTTACAACAACCGTCCCCGAAACTAAAGAGCGTACAGTTACAACAACTGTCCCCCAAACCAAAGAGCGTACAGTTACAACTACTGTAGCCCAAACTAAAGAGCCTGTAGTTACAACAACTGTAGCCCAAACTAAAGAACGCACAGTTACAACAACTGTACCCCAAACTAAAGAGCGTACAGTTACAAC
>CAYNIN010000144.1:0-2896 GCA_964397395.1 uncultured Faecalibacterium sp. | reverse complement strand
CCTGTAAGGCTGTTTTTGAAGGTCTGCTCAAAAGCAAGGAACTTCATAATACCGGGATAAACCGAGGGGTGAAAACGAAGTCCGCCCTTATAGGGGCCGATGGCGCCGTTGAATTGGTATCTGTAACCTGTGTTAACCTGAACTTTGCCATTGTCGTCTACCCAGGTAACTCTGAATGAAATTGCTCTTTCGGGCTCAACCATTCTTTCAAGAAGTGACTGTTCCTCGTACTCGGGATGTTTTGCAACAACGGGCTCAAGGGAACGGAGAACTTCCGTTACCGTCTGAACAAATTCGGGTTCACCGCTGTGCTTTTTTGCTACGGAGTTAATAACTCTCTCTACATAACTCATTTTTAATTCCTCATTTCCAAGTGTATAAAATTGCAGATATTCTGCATAAAAATGCCTTTTATTTTAATAAAAAAATAAAATATGTGAATTATTTTACACCCATCAAGAAAAAAAGGCAAGAAAAAAGATTGGATTTTTTGTCGCATTTTATAATTTTGTGATATTTTTACAACTGACCGTTGTAAAGATGCTTTTTGTTTGGTATAATAACCAAAAGGATGTGACGAGATGTATAATTTTTTTGCCGCAGAAAACAGCCGTCAGGGTGATAACTATTCTATTACGGGACAGGATCACAACCATATTAAAAATGTACTTCGTATGCGTACAGGCGACACTATTCTCGTAAGCGAAAACAAAATGAGCAGTTTATGCAAAATTGTAAATATTGAAGAAGATTTCACCCTTGCACAAGTTATGGAAGAAAACTTCAGGAATACGGAACTGCCCCTTCAGATATATCTTTTTCAAGGGCTTCCCAAAGCGGATAAGATGGAACTTATCATCCAGAAATGCGTTGAACTGGGCGTTTATGAAATTATCCCCACAGAGATGCAAAGATGCGTTGTGAAACTTGACGGCAAGAAAAAAAGCAGCAAACGAGAGCGTTGGCAGGCAATCAGCGAAAGCGCCGCCAAGCAAAGTAAACGCAATATTATCCCCGCCGTTTCTCCCGTACTTTCCTTTAAAGAGGCTCTTGAAAAAGCCAAAGACCTTGACCTTCTTATCGTCCCCTACGAAAACGAGAAAGGTATGAAGGAAACCAAAAACACTCTTGCAAAAATCCGCAAAGGCTCACGGGTGGGTATTTTCATCGGCTCCGAAGGCGGATTTGAAGAAAGCGAAATCGAAAAAGCCAAAGAAATCGGCGCAGTTGCAGTTTCCCTGGGTGAAAGAATACTTCGCACGGAAACCGCCGCCATTACCTCGGTGGGTATGTGTATGCTTTATGCGGAAATGTTTTTGACAGGTGACACTCAATGATAAATTTACCGACAGAATTTAAAGAAAGAATGAAAGCCCTTCTGGGCGAAGACTTTGAAAAATACGAAAACGCCCTGCAGGAAAAACCCGTCAGGGCTTTTCGGGTAAATACAGATAAAATCAGTGTGGCGGACTTTGAGAAAATCAACGTCTTCGGTAAAGAAAAAGTGCCCTACACCGATAATTCATACTACCTTTCCTATGAGAAAGCAGGCAATCACCCCTTTCACCACGCAGGTATTTTTTACATTCAGGAGCCGGGTGCTATGGCTCCTGCCGAGTGTATCGACTTTGAAAGTGACTGGAAAGTTCTCGATATGTGTGCCGCCCCCGGCGGAAAAAGCACACAGATGAAAAATAAACTTTCAGATAAAGGTATGCTTGTATCCAATGAGATTATTCCTTCAAGGTGCAAAATTCTCACGGGAAACATCGAAAGGCTTGGTCTTAAAAACACCGTCACCACCTGTATGGACACAAGCAGACTTGCCAAGACCTTTCCCCACACCTTTGATTTGATTATGGCAGACGCTCCCTGCTCGGGTGAGGGTATGTTCCGCAAGGAAGAAATTGCCCTTACGGAGTGGTCAGGTGAAAACGTGAAAATGTGTGCCTTACGTCAGGCAGAGATACTCGAAAATGCCGCCCTCTGCCTTAAAAGCGGCGGATATATTATCTATGCCACCTGCACATTCTCTCTTGAGGAAAACGAGATGACCGTGGATAATTTTCTGAAAAATCATCCCGAATTTGAAATACTCCCCGTCAAAGAAAGTGTACGGCAACACACCGCCGACGGTATTTTCTTTGAGGGCTGTCAGTGTGAAAACATTCACTATGCAAGGCGGTTTTATCCCCACAAGGCAAAAGGAGAGGGACAGTTTATGGCTCTGCTTCACAACACCGACGAAGCCGTAACTTACAAAAAAGTTCCTCACAAAACCGAAAAGGTCGACAAAACCGTTACGGATTTTCTCGATGAGGTACTGACGGATTATGACAAAGAGAAAGTTATTATGTATAACGGAAACCCTGTTTATTTCACGCCCGACTTTGAAATAAAAAAAGGCACCGCTTTCTCCTGCGGTGTAACAATAGGTGAAATTTGCAAAAACTACATAAAACCCCACCACCAATTTTTTATGGCGATGGGTGACAAATTCAAAAGAAAGATTGAACTTTCCCCCGACAGTCAGGAGATGAAGAAATATCTTCACGGTGAAGAATTTGACACCGACTGTCAGAACGGCTGGGCAGTTGTTATGACACAGGGGTGCAGCGTCGGCGGAGTTAAGGTTGTTTCGGGCAGGGCGAAGAATCATTATCCTAAGGGGTTAAGAACAAAGTAAATGCAAAATTGCAGCCGCAAAGAAACTTGCGGCTGCTTTTTTCTGCCGTGGGGGCGAATTTTGCCTTCCCTTTAGGGAAGGTGGCAGTCGTAAGACTGACGGATGAGTTGTCCCAACTGTTTCAACTCACTTAAATGGTGGCTGCTTTTGTTTCCGCCATAGTGCCTACATCTAAGTTCTACTCGCTCATGCCGCTCGGGCACTTACTTT
>CAYNIN010000143.1:0-2923 GCA_964397395.1 uncultured Faecalibacterium sp. | reverse complement strand
AACTGAATAATTCTATATGCCCGTATTACTTAAATGAGTATTACGGGCATTACTTTGGCTTCAAGGTGATAACTTGCAGGCATCAGGCTCTTTCGTTAATTCTTTGTGAAAAGAATTGTTTTTTTCTTGTTCGGGCGTATAATGAGTTTATTATGCTTTCTCCTTTTCACCTTTTTAATCGGAAGACTTAACAACAGTCTTCCGACTTTCCTTATTTTCAACTTAACATATTCGTTTTCACCTGTCAATAAAGGTTAAAAACACCCTTCTTATTCTGATATTTTATTTTCATTTCGGTATCAAGTTCATAACCGATAAGACGGTCACTGTCAAGGTTTTCTTTCGACATATCTACGGCGGAAACACCTCTGTTTTCGTAAGTGGTATAATAATAAATTCCCTTGTCGGCATTCATACACGATGTATAAATTGTAATTTCATATTTATCCCCAACCTTGCAACAACCTCTTTGTTGGTGCACAGAGCCGAGAATGTGAAAGAACTGACTTACGCTTTCATTTTCATCTTCTCCCGAAATTGAATTCAGTTTAACAAAAGCCGTTCTGACAAATCTTGACTGCGAGGATAAATCTCCCGGTAAACCAAGACCGCCCATTCCCCTGCTGTACCTTTCAAGGCGGAGTTTTTGCGAGAAAGTATTTTCAGGGCTTTCCGCCGACAAGTGCATATAGTTATTAAGGTTTTGCAGTTGAAAAGGAAAAGGCGGATTATTTGTCAGCACACCCAACGGGTTATCGTAAATCTTCATTCCCTCTTTTGTACACTCAACGGTTATTGCTTCTTTTTTGTCGGCAATTATCCAGTGAAGTTCGGCGGTGGGAAGTTCCGCATTAAACTGTTCATTGGTAAGATTGATTGAAGAAAGTTTTTCCCTTGTCTGTTCAACGCTCTCACATTCAGACAAAATCCAAGGAATAAACTCGAAAACCGCAACATTATCCCTGCCCTCTTTTTTCTCACCGAAAAAGGCATTGCCCACAAAATTAAGTCCTGCCATGCAAAGCCCCTTTTCGTTCATGGCATCATAATAAAGGGGATATCCGCCGCAGACATAAGCCATACCCGTAATTGCATAATGCTTTTCAAGTATTTTTCCGTTACGGAAAGAGAAAACAAAATTCCTCGGCGTTACCGTCACCTGCTCGTGATAGGAAAAATCGTTGTCTAAAGTTCTGCCGAAATAAAAGTCTTTTGTTTTGTATGTTACTGCAGTACACATAAAATCACCCGAAATAAAAATTGCAGGCTCGTAAAGATGAACCTGCAATTATTTTATGTTGTTGAACTTGAATTATTAAGATAACGGATTTATAAATTCCGATTTACTGTCTTTTATATTATTTGCAACTTGAAAAATTTAACATATTAGTGTAGAATATAAATTAAAGAAAATATGGAGGTGCATACAATGTTCTTTATTAACGGTGTTTTAAGATGGTTTTACGGTATTGCTGCCGTACTTATCGGTCTTCCCCTGCTTTTATCTTCCGCTTTCCAGAGCGGTACTTCATTAGGTTACAGTTCAAGACCCGATGACGAAATCAGCGCAAACTTCCTTTCAGGTTCAGAGAGTTTCATTGACGAGGCTGTCAGCGACAAGTGGAGTGTAGGCTACGCAAAGAACGAACTTACTCCCGAAGATGTTGACAACAACGGATTTTTTAACAGATACTTCCTCGGCGGTTATCTCAGATTTCCTGCACAGGAAGCAACGGGTGTCCTTGATGAACTTTGGGTAAGAGCCGTTGTGCTGGATGATAATTCCGGCAGAGGTGCCATTGCTTTTGCCTGGATTGATACAGTCGGTCTTATGAACGCTGATGTAAAACTCATCAGAGAAAAACTTGCCGATATCACAGGCGACGGTAAACTTATCAGTATAAACGTTGGCTCCACCCATACACACAGCGCTGTTGATACTCAGGGTCTTTGGGGCAACATTCCCTCTACGGGTATGAACGAGGAATATATGGACGCTCTTGTTGAAAAGACCGCCGATGCAATCAGAACTGCATATCAGACCCGTTCCGAAGGTCAGCTTTACTATGCAGAAAAGGAATGTTCCAACTTCTTCACAGACGGCAGAACACCAACCTCATACGATAAAAATATTCATCTTTTACGCTTTGTTCCCGACGATGCATCAAAGAGAGAAGTTTATATCTCCAACTTCGGTGCTCACCCCGTAAATGTTCCGTGGAGTGAAACGAAACTTTCTGCCGACTTCCCCTATTTCGTTGAAAAGAACGTTAACGAAAACTGTGATGCCGACTTCATCTACATTCAGGGTGCTATCGGCGGTGCTATTCACGGCAATATGGGCGTCAACGGTATCAGTCAGGATCTGAGCAAATATGAACGTCTGGCTGAATACGGCGGTGAGGTTGCAAAGGTACTCAAAGAACTTGCGGAAACTGCCGAAGTGGTAAAACCCGTGCTTAATGTAACTCATTCCCAGGTTGACCTTGAACTTGATAATTTCGTATTCAAACTAGCTGAAAGAACAGGTATTGTCAGCGCAAAGGCTTATAAGCAAGACGGCAAGGTTATGCTTACAACTGAAATCGGTTATGCCGAAATCGGCGAAAACATCAAAATCCTTATGATGCCCGGTGAAATATTCCCCGAAATAGTTTACGGCGGTTTCCTTTCTGCCGACAAGGCTTATAACGGTACTGAATATCCCTGTGCCGCCCTTAATACATATTTCAGCGAAAGTGACAGCGTTCTTACCTTCGGTCTTTGTAACGACGCTTTGGGTTATATCGTTCCCGACAACGACTATGACTCAAGCAAATCTCACGAAACAATTTCAGTTGGTCCCACAGCGGCTTCCACAATATCAAGAGCATTTGAAGATACGTTTGCTAATTGCAGATAAAAGATTTGGGCTGTAAAAAAA
>CAYNIN010000142.1:0-3156 GCA_964397395.1 uncultured Faecalibacterium sp. | reverse complement strand
GCCTATGCTTGTTACGCTGTTGCCGATTGTTACGTTTTCAAGGCTTGAGCACCGTGCAAACGCAAGATAGCCTATGCTTGTTACGCTGTCGGGGATTGTTATGCTTTCAAGGCTTGTACAATCTTCAAACGTAGACTCGCCTATGCTTATTACGCTGTTGCCGATTGTTACGTTTGTAAGGCTTGTGCAATTATAAAACGCCCAACCGCCTATGCTTGTTACACCGTTGCCGATTGTTACGCTTTCGAGGCTTGTGCAATAAAAAAACGCAGAATCGCCTATGCTTGTTACGCTGTCGGGGATTACATATTCAGTTCTGCTGTTACCTATAGGATATTGAATCAAGGTTGTTTTATCCTTGTTAAACAAGACTCCGTATTCATCACTTGAATAATATTCATTATTTTCATCTACTGTTATGCTTGTAAGGCTTGTGCAATCTTCAAACGCAGAATCGCCTATGCTTGTTACGCTGTTACCGATTGTTACGCTTTCAAGGCTTCTGCAATTTCTAAACGCAGAACTGCCTATGCTTGTTACGCTGTCGGGGATTGTTACGCTTTTAAGGCTTGTGCAATTATAAAATGCATAATCACCTATACTTGTTACGCTGTTGCCGATTGTTATGCTTTCAAGGCTTGTGCAATTTTCAAACGCATAATTGCCTATGCTTGTTACGCTGTCGGGGATTGTTACGCTTTCAAGGCTTGTGCACCATGCAAACGCATCTTCGCCTATGCTTATTACGCCGTTGCCGATTGTTACGCTTGTAAGGCTTGTGCAATAATAAAACGCTTCGTAGCCTATGCTTGTTACGCTGTTGCCGATTGTTACGCTTGCAAGGCTTGTGCAACCAAAAAACGCATACCGGCCTATGCTTGTTACGCTGTCGGGGATTGTTATGCTTGCAAGGCTTGTGCATTTATAAAACGCATAATCGCCTATGCTTGTTACGCCGTTGCCGATATTTATAGTTTTGACATATGATCTGTAAGAATACCACGGAGCACCTCTATAACTGTAACTCGTCATAGTTCCGCTGCCGCTGATTTCAAGACAGCCCGTTTCCGTGTCAAGATTCCAAGTAACATTGTCACCGTCTGCACCACAGGTTCCGCTGTATGTTTCCGCACTTGCCCCAAAGCAAAAAATAATCAACATCAGCACAACTGCCGAAATAAGCATTAACAGTTTCTTTGATTTTTTCATTTTTCTTCCTCCTTGAATATAAAAAGTGCGTCAACCGAAGCCAACGCACAAAAATGCATAGCTCCGTTTGCTGCGACACAAAACTATTTAAGAACATACAAGTATGCCAAATTGAGCATGCATTTTTAACAAATAAAAATACATACTTGACGTTCTTTAAATAATTTAGTTTTATGTCGCAACCTTATTTTATCACCATTGCGAGAAAAAATCAATAATTTATTTATATTTAGTTGATAACTCCTCCGTCACAGCGTTTCACACTATGCCGCCTTTTTCTCCGAAAACGAGAACCCTTTTGTCTACTCTCCTAACAGGTGAACAACCTGCAGGGAAGGCAAAAAAAGAGGACACGGCAAAGCCATGTCCGTACCGGTATTAAATATTGCTCATCGGTCTGTTATTGCACTTTCTCGGTGTACATTCAAAGCCGTTAACCGAAAGGGTTTCGCAATCTCTCACATAAAGAGCACAGGCGGGTAATTTCGGGATATTCGAGCATAGACTCATAGCCTACTCCGCCCTCTCTTATAAAGATTTCTTCCTGACTGTCACGGTATTTTATCTTGACGTTTTCGATTGTGACATCTTTCACCTTGTAGGTTGTACCCTCCCGGAGTACACCCGTTTTAGTTTCATCTTCTTATTTACCGAAATGATTTAAAAGGCGGTTATATTCCTCATCACTTACGGGAAGAACAGAGCCGTGACGTGGCGAAAAATCAAGACTGTACAATGAAGAATCAAGAGCTTTGAAGTCGGTATAATTCGTACTTTCCTGCATAACGTAATAACCTTTTGTGTAGGAGTCCATAATCATTATAAGTTTTTCACCGACGTGGTAAGCACAGCAGCCTTCCGTATGGTCGGGGAAATCGGTAATGTTCTTGTTTTCAGGCTCTTTGTAAGGACCTTCAAGGTTATCGGAATAAACGAAACAGCAGTACTTTTCGTTTTCGTCTTTATAGTAAAGGTAATAGATACCGTCATGCACAATGATGTCACCGTCAATTGCATCTTTACCGCAAGGCGGTGCGTAAAGAATTGCAGGCTCCGTTTCAAGACGGCGGAAATCCTTGGTGTATGCGTACCACAAAACAGTATTGGTCCATTTATCATTTTCAGTGAAATGCTGCTGATTTGCCCAATAAATCATATACATCTGCTTTTCTGCATTATAGAAAACCTCGGGTGCCCAACTGCGACAGGTACAGGGAAGAAACTCGCTCATATCAATGCTTTCATACTGCTCCCATTTTACCATATCATCACTGTGCCATACGCAAAGTGCGTGATTTGATGCCCAACCGAGTTCGGAGCGCATATCCGTACCGATTATGTAATATCCACCCTCAACATCACGGAAAATGTAGGGGTCACGGATACCTTTTGTCCCCTTTTCATTAAAGAGGAAAGGTTTATTGTTATTGAGGGGTGTGAAATGATAGCCGTCCTCGCTTAAAGCAAAGTTGATGCTTTCTTTTTCGGGCTCATTTCCCGTAAAATAACAGAAAAGAAATTTGGAACTATTCGCAGACATAATATACTCCCCGAAGGCAAAATTTTGCGGTTTAAACCGCCATAACACGTATTATAACTTATAGATTATGAAAAGAAAAGACTTGACTTATATTTTTTTATGTGTTAGAATGTTAACCGCCGATTAGATGATATATCCGGTTTCGGTTGCTTCGCCGTGTAAAAACAGAAGCGATTTGCAGATGTGGCGGAATTGGCAGCATCGTCACCGAAGCGCTCCCTGTGGGAGATGAAGCGAGGTGAGGATGGCGCAGCGGTCAAAATTCGGCGAAGTGAATAACGAGCAACGAATTTTGGGAACCGCAAGAGTCACGCGCTATCTTAATAAGAGGCACAAACTAATTAAATATGCAGATGTGGCGGAATTGGCAGACGCGCTAGATTCAGGTTCTAGTGAAAGCAATTTCA
>CAYNIN010000141.1:0-3157 GCA_964397395.1 uncultured Faecalibacterium sp. | reverse complement strand
CATATTTTGAAGTTACTTCTCTTTTTTATTGGGTCACATCATTTTAGCACATACAGGGGAAATATATTCGTCAACACGGTACCGTAACGGAAACATTCTTCCATGGCTTTTTAATTTTATCAATCATTTGCTCTGAAATTTCAGAAAAGGGGCTGTCGCATCAATTCCCTGATTTTGCGGCGCATCTTTTGTTTTACGGGTCAGTTTGCTTTTGCATATGTAACTTTTTCAAGAAAAATCCGTAATTTTTGCTGACTCTACGCTTCGTTTGTTGAGTTTCTGACAGATATACTGTAAAATAAAAAGTGACGAGGAGTTGATTTTATGGATCAGAAAAAAACAGGCAGACTTATTGCAAGACTCAGAAAAGAAAAGAATATGACGCAACTTAACCTTGCTGAAAGACTCGGAGTAACTGACCGTGCAATATCAAAATGGGAAAACGGCAGAGGATTGCCCGACCTTTCTTTAATAATGCCCCTGTGCGAAATTCTCGGAATATCCATAAATGAATTATTAAAGGGAGAGTTAATAGAAAAAAGTCAGGAAACATCCGCTGCCGAGCAGAATATAATGGTTATACTTTCTGACCGTGAAGACGAAATAAAAAAGCGCAAACGGCTAAAAGGCTTATGTACTATACTTGCAATAATCACATTTATAGTTATTGCAATTATAGGAACAAAAATAAACCTGATGCTTTTTGCAGAATTAAAGGGTGACGGTTATTCTTTTACTGCCGCAGAAGGCACCCGAAAAGCTGAAAAAGCGGCTGAACTGATTGTTAAAGGATATTATGAAAAAGCAGTTAAAAACATCGGTTTCTGCGGTCTTGAGCGTGAAAGTGCCGAAAAAGAATGGTGCGAGGCAATGGAAAAACTTTCCGAAGAAATCCGTATTGAATACCTGATGACTTCTCAATTTAAATCTGACGACTTTTATGTTTCAGGTCGCTGTATGCTGATTGTTTACGACAAAATAAGTGATACTAAATATGTTTTTGACCTGTTTGCCGGAGTTCAGGATAACGGTATAGCCTTCGGCGGTATTTATCTTGGTGACAAAAATACAGACAGTCGAAAAGCAGAAATTACTGAAAAAATCGAGGAAGCACTTTCTACCTGGAATCCCGGGTAACAACCTGTGCATTCAATGCGTTATACTGTGGTTGTAAGGTTGAAACACACCTTGCAACCATTAGTTTTAAAAGAAACAGAAAACAAGATAAATACCCCCGATATGACAAAAAGCCCGGTTAATACCGGACTTTTTCTACAGTCTGAAACCATCGGCAATGCTAATGGCTGTTGCGGATGTTTTTTAAATATTGAAAAAACTCTTTATCCTGTTGATTATATTTGTAAAGAAACTAACGATTCTTTGGAAAATATTAAAAATTCCGCTGTTTGATGATGAAGAGCCGTCTGAGCTGCCGTCAACTGAAAGAGTATAAGTTTTGCCGCTTTCAAGAGTGTTGCTTGAAAGCATAACTTTACCTGCTTTGGAACTTGTGCTCTGATTCCATTTTGCTGTTGTTCTGATGATTTCATTACCTGAATTATCGTAAATAACAATTTCAGAGCCGTTGGAAACAAAACCTGAGCCTGAGTTCATTCCCGGTATCGAAATTATACCCGATGTTGAAGAACCCGATGCAGTTGCAGTGCCTGTGCCCGTCCAGACAGCACAGGTTTGACCACCCGTTGATTTTTGCATTCCGCTGCCTTTTTGAACAGCGAGAACCGTTCCGCCTTTGATACTGAGAGTACCGTCGCAGTCAAGGGCATCGTTATCGCTTGATATAATTCCTCCAAGAGCAACAATGTAACCGTCATATATTGTCAAAGAACCGTTTGAATCAAAGCAATCTCCGTTATATGCGGAAGCGTAGATATTTGAACCGTAAACGTTAATCTGATAAGAGTAATTTTTCAGTTCGCTGTTTGCGGCGTTGATTGCATCATCTGTACTGAAAATGTTGTGTGTACCGCTGTAGATATTAACCTTTGCGCCTTCAATTCCTTCAACGCAGTTGTTGATGTCAATTGAAAGTTTGGAGTTGTCTGAGTTTACAGCACCAAGTGTGGTTATATACTCGCTGTGAATGGCATCATCGCCGGATGAAATTGTAAAGGAGCCGCCTGTAATTGTCAGATCTCCGTCTGAATGAACGGCATCATCAGCACAGTTGAGAGTGAACGTACCGCCTGAAACATTGAGTTGACAGCCTGTTGCATCAACTTCAATTTCCTTTCCGCTGTCATCAGTCACTACGTAGGAACCTGACGCTTTGAGTCCTTTTGCGCTGGGGTAAGAGTCGTCGTCGCCGTCATAATTCTTGTCGTTGTAGCCGTTGTATGTAACAATGTTGAATGTACCGCCGTTAATGTTCAGATTCATCGTTGCCTGAATGCCGTCACCCGGAACGTCAATGTCAAAAGTACCGCCGTTTATGGTTATGTCGCCTGCTGCTGTGTCATCAGCACAGGATTTGATACCGTCACCTTCGCCTGATTTTATTTTGAATATACCTGAGTTTATTGTAACGGTGTTTTCTCCGCTGATACCGTTATCAAGAGCATCTATATTGAGGGTAACATCGTTAACTGTGAGTGAGGTTGCCGCTTTAATACCGTTTTTGCCGTTGGCATCAACGTTAAGTGTACCTTCACCGCAAATGACAAGGTTTGTGCCCGCCTTTGCTTTTATAACAGCTTTTTCTGCAACAGCGTTGTCGGTATATACATCATCGTTGTTGTAAGCCGAATCGGAAAGCGTATTAACAGTACCTTTTACTGCATGAACAGTAACTGTTCCCGTATGATTCTTGTTTGCAACAATGGCAGACGTAAAATCAGAATTGAGTGTAAGTCCGTTGAGATAGATTACCGCATCTGCAGTTCCTTCTTTAGCAACTTTTATTGCGCCTGTACCGTCACCGCTGAAAACATAAGAACCGCCTTTTTTCTTGATTGAAACCTGAAGAATACCGTCTGAACCGTCAGGTAAAGAGTAGACAGTGTTGCCGTTTTCGTCAACAGATTCGTCCGGGGCTGTCTCGTTTTCTGCTTGGTCGATAACAAGAACTTCGTAGTTTTTGCTTGAACCTTCCCTTACCGTAACGCTTTTTCCGTCGAAAACGAAAGAGGTGTATGAG
>CAYNIN010000140.1:0-3194 GCA_964397395.1 uncultured Faecalibacterium sp. | reverse complement strand
AACTACGCCTCGGTGGACTTTCACCACAGAGCATTGATATGCCCGTCATACAAAATCAGCAACCGACATTGAATTGTGTCGGTTGCTCTTTAATTTACAGGAGTTTTTCCCATTCTTCCATAGCCGCAAGAAGTCTTGTTTCAACATCGTCTATACTTTCCTGGAGTTCGGTGAGTTTAACGTAATCGGTTTCGTTGTTTTCATCGGAAATTTCGGCTTTAAGATGAGAGAGTTCGTTTTCAAGAGAAGCAATCAGGTCTTCGGCTTTCTTCAAAGCACGTTCACGTTTTGCTTTTTCTTTTGCGGGTGTAGTATAAGTTTTTTTAGTTTTTATTTCTTTTGTTTCTGCAGCATCTGAAAGGGGAGTGACAGACTTTTTCTTGTACTCCTCGTATTCGTCATAACCATATTCAAACCATTTTGCTTCACCGTCTTCAAAAGAAAGGATATGGTGGGCAACTTTTTTTATAAAATATCTGTCGTGTGAAACGAAAAGGAGCGTGCCTTCATAGTCTGCAAGCATATTTTCAAGAGTTTCCTTGCCGAGAATATCCATGTGATTTGTAGGTTCATCAAGTATAAGAAAGTTAGGCTTTTTCTTGAAAAGTTTACAAAGAGCAAGGCGCACTCTTTCTCCGCCTGAAAGCATATCGACGGTTTTAAACACATCTGCTCCCGTAAAAAGAAATGCACCTAAAGCACTTCTTACCTGAAAATCATTAAGCATGGGAAACTCGTTATAAAAATCGTCAAATACAGTCTGCCTACCCTTATATTGCGCCATCTGCTGATCAAAATAACCGATCTTCACACCGGCACCGAGAGCACATATACCGCCGAGAGAGGGGACTTTGCCGACTATTGTTTTTAGCAAAGTCGATTTTCCCATACCGTTACCGCCGATGATACCGATATGTTGACCTCTTTTTATGTCGAAGGTTACTGTTGAAAGTTCTTTATCATATCCTATTTTTAAATCTCTGACAGATAAAACATCTTTCACACTGCGAGTATCAGGTGCAAATTCAGCAAAAAAGGTACGGTTATCATAATTTTCAGGTGCTTCGATGAGATTCATTCGTTCAAGATACTTGATTTTTGACTGAGCCATAGCGGCTTTATTGGCTTTATACCTGTATTTATCAATCAAATCGTTGAGTTTCGATATCTCTTTTTGCTGTTCTTCATACATTTTTGCCTGTTGAGCACGAAGAACTTTCTTTTGCTCTGCAAACTGCGTATAATTTCCGTGATAACGGTTTGTTTTGCCGTGCTCGATTTCATATATTGTATTTACGGTTTTATCAAGGAACATTCGGTCGTGTGATACTATTACAACGGCTTTTTTGTACGATGAAATGTACTCTTCAAGCCAAGCCACCGCTTCAACATCAAGATGGTTCGTAGGCTCATCCAGAAGTAAAAGGTCAGGTTTTGAAAGTAAAAGTTTGAGAAAAGCAATCTTTGTACGTTGTCCGCCTGAAAAATCAGAAAGAGGCTTATTTTTTTCATCGGCAGTAAAACCGAAATGTTTTATTGCAGTTTCATACTCTTTTTCAAAATAGAATCCGCCGAGATTCGTAAAATAGTCCAGCAGGGAAGTGTACCGTGCAATATTTTCCTCAGTAGGTGAGTTGCTCATAAGTTTTTCGGCTTTTTCAAGTTCTTCTTTAGTTATGAGTATGTCGTTGTATGCACTACGTATTTCTTCAACAAGAGTCAGACTGTCATCTTTAAATGTCATCTGCGAAAGAGTGCCTATGACCGGTTTACCGGAAACTATGTGGTAACTCTCAACTTCGGGATTGTCCTTTGAAATAGAAAGTTCACCTGAAATAAGCCTGAGCAGCGTAGTTTTACCGCAACCGTTTCTGCCAACAATACCGATCTTGCTTTCGGTATTTATTTCGATATTTACTTTCTTTAAAATCGGCTCACCTGATAAATCGACGACGCCGTCTTTGATACGTATTTGCATAATTAAGTTCCTTAATTTGAATTTTGTATATTGTAACATAATAAATAGATTTTTACAATATTTTTCAATGGTACAACTATTGTTGAGAGTTGTGTTTGGAAAGAAAAGTATTAGTGCATAGGTGATTGTGCATAATTTCTAATATGTAACTATACAAAATGAATATTAGTTGGCTTTTTTTTCATTGATTTTTTTCTAAATATTTGAGGTGGAATATGAAAGTTAATTCTATTTTACATCGTATTTTTTGTTTACGTTTTGATTCTGGCTATACTCAACAAGATGTTGCTGATTATTTACATATTTCTCGTGTTTCTTATTGCTATATTGAAAATGGACGTCGTGAACTTAAGATTTGGCATGTAATGAGATTATCTCGTTTATTTAATGTATCCACTGATTATATTCTTTTTGGCAACCTAGAGGAATAACTTTGATGTTACTCCGGGATGTAATAACGTTGTTACTTCAGCAGATGTTTCGTCGCTGTTACATTTTGAATGTGTTAGATCTAAACATATATTTAAAGCCCCTACTTCAAAGTAAGGGCTTTTTTGCTTCGCTTCCCGCTTCCTTAACACCCTGCAGAATTTAACCGTATCAACTTCGGCAGTCTGTCGGAGTTAACTTAGAAGTAGTATTTATAATCGGGCAACATAATTTATTTGGTTGCACTTTCTTGCCCCTCGAGGCGGACGGTAAGTGCGTTTATTACCTTTTCCTTTAGTTCACCCGTTCCACGTACACGTAACAAATTATATCCCGTTTGTTTGTAAAGAGAATCAATAAATTCATCACGCTGCTGTTGTGTTTCGTTATGTGTGTTATCGTCAAGTTCAATCAGAAGAACAATCTGCAGGTTCTCGGGCTTCGCAAGTACAAAATCAATATGCTTCTTGTTGACCTTATTAAAATAACGCTGCCACTCCGAACGGTCCTTCGCTGTTACTTCGACCAGGTCTGCAACTCTTATTTTTGCTAATATGCTATAACCTAATTCATCCGCTATCGGTTTAAGACTCTTATAGAAAGCCCATTCATTTTTGGTTAGCAGATATTTTTTCTTGTATGGCAAATTTTCTGTTATAGGTATTGCTTTTTCGGTTTCGGCTCCTTGCTTGCTTCGAGCCTTTTTTATTTCATCATACACTATGTATATAACAAGTAAAATTATAACTATTATTGCATATTTCATATCAGCATCTCATTTCTTTGG
>CAYNIN010000139.1:0-3330 GCA_964397395.1 uncultured Faecalibacterium sp. | reverse complement strand
AAACTACCGTAAAATTTTACGGTAGTTTTCTTTAATGCGAAATGGAAAGTGCAAAATTCAAAATGGTGCCTGAAAGGTGACGGAAAAGTCCGTTGCCGCCGTTTTGCACTTTAAATTATTTTGCATTCTGCTTGCCTCCTCTGAAAGCGAGAGGTGGCGGCGTAGCTGACGGATGGGTTAATTCTGCATTTAAAAAAGGTTCTGCAAACTCTCCCACAAATACCACACCGCCGAAAAAGGCGTGAGCATAATATAGTCACCGTATTCCCCGAATTTTTCCGTGAAAGAAAGGTTCAGGGGATATTCTTTATTGCCCATACCGAGCCGTGTATCGCCGTCACGGGTAATGACTTTCATAACGGCAAAGGATTCGCCGTAGGCATTTTTTGCACTTGTCTGTGAGGCGGTGACACTTCCTGTCAGCACAATGCCGATGCAGGAAATTAACACCGTCACAAAAAGAAAAAAGGAAAGAAGTTTTTTCATTTCATCATTCATATTTTATTCCTCGTATTCTTCTAAAATTTCACTGACTGCAACACCCAGACACTTACCCGTATAAACAGCTTCTTCAAGGGTGTTTCCGTCGGAGCCGATTTCTACAAGCAGTGAGCAGGAGGTAAGATCCATATTGTATTTCCTCGGGGAAAAATAAAGGGGTCTTGTTATGTTTTCAAAAAGTTCTTCAAGTTTGTTTTGCAGTGCGGTTGCAAAAACCAGATTTTCTTTCCAATCGGGGAAGTTTTCAACACCGTTACCGTTCTCCTGGCAACCGCTTATAATCATTATCTGTGCCGCCTTTTTGCCGCCGATTTCTGCCACGGGGGCGGTTTTTGTGCCGTCGGAACTCTGAATTGCATCACGGTGAATGTCAAGCACGATTTTGATTGAGGGATACTCTTCCAGGTATTTTTCTACGGCTTTTCTCGAATGAGCATAAGCGCCGTTATATGTGCCGTCATGAATTTCCGTGTCGTGTATTACGGTGTAGCCTGCCTTTTCGATTTCCTCGGCAACAGCCTTTCCAACACGCACCATATTCTGATTTTTGTCGTTGATTCGGGAAAGGAAACCCACTGCATAAAAATCTCTCTTTAAAATCTGATAAGTTTCTGTTGTGTGGGTGTGAAAGATAAGCACCGAAGGCTCGTCTTTTGTAACGGTAAGGTCAAGTTCGGTTTCAAGCAGGGACTTAATATCAATGGAAGTTTTGTTAACGTTTTTCACTTTTACCAAACCGTAACTGTCCGTCATACCGTCGGAAGTGAAGCAGTAGTCTTTTATGGCGCCGTCTTTTTTATCGCTGTCGGCGGTCTTTTCTGCCTCGTCAATTAGTTTGAGTATGTCTTCGGGGGTGTCGGTGAAACTTTCCTGCACCTGTGTTTTTTGGGTAAGCAGAGCCGTGGAAGGCTCGGTGCTTTCCTTTACCGAAGTTTTTTCTGCTTCGGTTTCTTCCTTTTCTGTTTCCGTCGGAGTTTCAACTGTTTCGGCGGTACTTACGGCAATTCCGCTTTCGGGAAGAAAAGATTTCGCAGAAGAAAGTGCAACTTTTGCCGTAAGCATAAGAAAAAAGTCACTGAAATAAAAAACTGCAACAAAGCAAATAAGGGTAGAAACAAGAAGCAAAAAGGCTTTTTTGAGTTTACTGTCATTCATTTTATCGGTTCCTCCAATAAGATACTTATTGGATTTATATTCGCTCGGGGTTAGGAATATAATCCGAACCCGCCTGAAAGCGTGAATTTTTCCGTCTTTTCGCTCAGCCGGTTAATTCTTCTTCAGGATACAATTGCTAAAATATCCTCACAGGGAACGTCGGGTTGCAGGGCGGAATTTATCGCCATTGCAATAAGGTGTGCGGCACGGTCAATGACATTGTCAATTTCTTTTGGTGTGACCATCATGGCACGGTTAGAGAGAATTTCTTTTTCCTGCTCGGGCTCTATATGCGAAAGCCCCGACTTTTCAAGTATATCAAAAACCATCGTCGCCGCATCAACTACCGTGGGTACACCGATACCTATAACGGGTACGCCGAGAGTGTCGGCATTGATTTTTCCTCTTGAGTTGCCTACCCCTGACCCCGGTGAAATGCCCGTATCGCAGATTTGTACCGTTTTGCCCAGACGTTCAAGGTTTCGTGAAGCAAGAGCGTCGATAACGATAACCGCCGAGGGTTTGATTTTATTGACAATACCGCCGATAATCTCCGCCGTTTCTATACCCGTTTTGCCGAGAACTCCCGGTACGATACCTGCAACGGAGCGTAGATTTTCAAAACCGATGGATTTTGCGAGTTCCGCATCAATGTGCCTTGTTGCAAGAAGCAGAGAAATACATTTCGGGCCCAGCGCATCGGGAGTGATTTTTTCGTTGCCGAGACCTGCCACGAGTACGGTGCCTTTTTCGGGAAGTAAACTTTTAAGTTCCTCGACAACTGCCGTCAGGGAAGAAGAAAGCAAATCGGCACTTTTTGTAAAGGGCTTTGTTTCAACGGTTATATATCTGCCCTTGGGTTTACCGATGATTTTTTCACCTTGAGCATTTTCAATGACAATGGTGTGAACGGTTACTCCGTCAACTTCTTTTCTGGAACTTCGCACACCGTCAATTTCTTTTTTGTCAATATATTCCTGCCTCTCAAGAGCCAAATCCGTCCGAAAATTCATTTTTTTACCCTCTGTCTATTGCATTATTCACAATTATGTAGTATCATTATGGTCGCTTTTAAAAAAGTATATCCAAATTTGCAAAAACAACTTGAAATTTATTTCAAAAGATGTTATTATGTATCGTGCATAAACGCATATTTCAAGAGGAGGTGTAAAATAATGCCTAACATTAAATCAGCAAAGAAGCGTGTACTCGTTAACGCAACAAAGCAGGCTCGTAACAAGTCAGCAAACTCAGCTCTTAAGACTGCTCTTAAGAAGGCTAACGTAGCTATCGAAACAAACGCAGCAGATAAGGAAGAAGTTGTTAAGGTTGCAGTTAAGAAGATCGACCAGGCAGTTGCAAAGGGTCTTCTTCATAAGAACAACGCTGCAAGAAAGAAGTCAGCTCTTACAGTAAAGCTCAACGCAAGCAAATAATTTGAGAGATATTAGGACGGTTTAACCCGTCCTTTTTCTTTTTGTTACAATACGACTTTTCTTTTTGTTACAATACCCGCAGGGGACGGTGCCTTCGACGTCCTGCAAATTATATCAAGTCTATCGTTCAGACGTCTGCTTGCCTTCCCTTTAGGGAAGGTGGCAGTCGCAAGACTGACGGATGAGTTTCCCAACCGTTTCAACTCACCTAAATAGTGGCTCCTTTCTTGCCTCGCCT
>CAYNIN010000138.1:0-3523 GCA_964397395.1 uncultured Faecalibacterium sp. | reverse complement strand
AAAATTCGTGAGTACCGAAGGAGTTATCCTCAACAACGCCGCCCCAATGGGTGTTAATCATCTTTTTTCTGCTTTCTTTGGGGCCGATGCCGTCTTTCCAATGATACTCGTCAGCAAAGCAGCCGCCGGGCCAACGAAGAACGGGTATACCCATTTCTTTAAGTGCCTCAACAACATCTTTTCTCATACCGTTTACATTGGGTATAGGTGAATCCTCACCGACATAAAGTCCTTCATAGATGCATCTTCCTAAATGCTCACTGAAATGACCGTAAATGTCTTTGCTGATTTTGCTGATTTTCTGGTTTGGGTTGATAAGATACTTTTCCATTGTTGTTCTCCTTTGCGATACATTTTTCGGGTATATGCTCTCCGGTTCGGTAAGTTCTGACCCTGTTTAAAGCAGAACTTATACTGCGCTCTTTTTCGGGGGATAACTTTAAACTTCCGACGCTCCGAGTTTTCCGTCAGATATTTCGTTGCACCCGTTTAACCCAATTATGAATTGCAAAAGTACTTTTGTCAAGAGTTTATTTGCTAAATTTATATTTGCCCTACAATTTATGAAACGGATTGCAAAAAATCACCATTGTGCATTACAGATTAAATTACTATAGACTTTATTAAAAATATATGTTATTATATATCCGTTATAATTAACTCTCAGGAGGTAAGGTTATGAATTGTTTGATTTACAAAATTTTTGCTGTGTTTACATCTGTTATCTGCTTTTTTTCCAACCTTATAGGTTCGCCTGCTGCCGAAAAGATTGAAGCCAGACAGTTTGATTTGCCCGGTGACGGTTCTTGTTATGTTGGCGACGGAAGAGTGAGCATTCACGACCCCTCAATTGTGCAGGACAAAAACGGTACTTATTATACTTTCGGCTCCCACGCCTGTGCAGGTAAAAGCACCGATTTGCTTAATTGGGAAAACGTTGCCTGCGGTGTTAATGATAACAACAAAATGTTGGTGCCCGAAGGAAGCACACTCCGTGAGGCTCTTAAGAATCCTTTAAGTTGGACAGATACATACCAGCAGTGCAAAGGTTATTCAGATGAAAATTGGGAAACTGCCGTTTGGGCTGCCGACGTAGTGTATAACGAAACAATGGGTAAATATTGCTACTATGCCTGCTCGTCTGTGTGGGGAACTGCACATTCTGTAATATGGTTCGGTACAAGCGATAACATTGAAGGCCCTTATGAAAATATCAAGAGCATCGTTTATTCAGGCTTTGACAAAATAACCCGAGGAGATTTTGTGCCCAAGTATTCGACACATTATTCTTTCACAAACCTCAGCAGCCTGATGGAAGAAGGCAAACTTTCATTAAAAGACGTCAGAAATGCTCCCTGGTATACAGAAGACGGGTATTATGACAGCGGTAACTATCCCAATGCCATTGACCCCACTGTTTTCTATGATGAAAACGGTGATTTGTGGATGGTTTACGGCTCATATTCTGCAGGCGTATTCATCATTCCTCTTGATGAAAATACCGGTGAACCCGACTATAAGTATATGAAGAATACTGACGGATACGATATTTATTACGGCAAGAGAATCAGCCGCACCAATGAAATGAACGAATGGTCAGGCGAAGGCCCTTACATTACTTATGACCCCGTAAGCGACTACTATTATTTCTATCTCACCTACTGCGGTCTTAATGCTCTGGGCGGCTACAACATAAGAGAATACAGAAGTAAAAATGTTGACGGTCCCTATCTTGATGCAGCAGGAAATGATGCTGCCGACTATGTAAACAGCGGTGTAAAACTTTTCGGCAACTATAAATTTGACTGCCTTGATACAGCCTATCTTGCCGGCGGTCATTCTTCAAGCATAGTAACAAAAGACGGCAAGATGTTCCAGGTTTACCACACCCGCTTCAATTACGGCAATGAAGGTCATCAGGTAAGAGTTCATCAGATGGCAAGAACCCGTAACGGTTGGTCAGTTGTTCTCCCCTTTGAATATCAGGGTGAAACAATAGAAAACAAAGAGTATTCTGCCCAAGAAATCTGCGGTGAATACGAATTCATAAATCACGGCTCTGTCAGTAACGGTTGCGCTGATTGGGCAGACGTTGAAAATATTATTGCACCCACCCAGACAATCACCCTTAATGCCGACGGTACGGTTACGGGACTTAAGGTCTATGAAAGCATAAAAGAAAACACGGCTGTTTCCTCCCGTGACGTCAGCGGTACTTGGAAAACAGTTGACGGTACGGCTTATGTCAACTTCGTTATCGACGGAATAACCTACGAAGGTGTGTTCTGCAAACAGAAAGACGAAAGTGCAGATAAAACAGAGAAACTTGTTTTCTCGGCTGTCGGCAACAACAACGAGTGCATCTGGGGCGTAAAGAAATAAAAGGAAAGCATTATGACGCTTCAACCTTTTGGCAACTCTCTTTCATTGTCAGATAAAAATCCGGCCCATCGGGACTATCCGATGGGCTGAAACTTTTTTAAATATCATTCTTTTCCGATACGCAACTCAAAACACGGGTTATCCTCATAACGCAAAGGGAAATTCGTACCCCGCACATTGTTACAGAGCCGTTATACATTTGATAATATTGAACAGCGTTATCATAAAAACAAGTATCTGAACACCGTTAAACGCTTTTTCAACATTACTTTCGCTGAGTTTTTTATTAAGACTTGCACCGATAAAACCGCCCAAAACGGCACCGACAACCATAACGGGTGCTACGGTCAAATCAAAATCGGCAAAACCTGTCGTCAACGCAGTAGTGGCAAGTTTTGATATTTGCGCAAAAAGTATTGTTACAAGAGAGCAGACGGTAGCAGTTTTTGTGCTGTATGAAAACAGATATATTATAAGAGCAACATTGATGGGGCCGCCTCCGATGCCGAGAAAAGATGAGCAAAAACCCAGAAAAATACCCACTCCCAGCGATACCCCTATTCCGTCAAAGTTTTTTCCCCTGATATGATTTTTATTTTTCATATAAATTATAACGCACAGAATCAAAAGGGCAAGAAGGATATTCTGAACCACGGTCACAACTGAATTTGCATTTATGGCAGCAACTATGTAATTGAGTATTTTTTGACCCGAAAAACCGCCTGCAACGGAACCTGCCGCAAGAGGTATCGCTGTTTTGAAAGGGATTTTCGTTTTGGATTTCATTTGTTTCAAAACGCTGACAATTGCCATTGTGAAAACCGTTATTGATGAAATTATGCCGATAGTCTGAACGTCAAAGTCACCGGGAATATCCATAAGCGGCTTAATGATTACACCGCCGCCCATACCCGAAAGAGAGCCGACGGTTGTGGCAGTAAGAGCCAAAAGAAAATATATAAGGTATTGCATAATTGTTTCTTCTTTCTTTTTCAACAAGCAGTTTTTATGTGAATTGAATTAGTTGTAAAGGCATAAGAGTTTAATAAGGGTGTCCCCTTCCCTCTTTGATGACTTCTTTTTTCAATAGTATCATAAAAATGTTATTTAAGCAAGTAAGGGGAAATATATTCGTCAACAC
>CAYNIN010000137.1:0-3537 GCA_964397395.1 uncultured Faecalibacterium sp. | reverse complement strand
GTAGCATATTGTCCTTGGAGAGGGACACTAAAAACTACTACTTTATTATACGAGGTTGAACTACTATGAAAGAAATTACAAAAGATATGGTAATCGGTGATATTCTTGATGCAGACGGCGGTACGGCAGTTTTCTTCTTTGAAATGGGTATGCACTGCCTCGGTTGTCCTGCTTCAAGAGGCGAAACCGTTGAAGAAGCCTGTGCAGTACACGGTGTAGATGTTGATGCACTCGTTAGCAGAGTTAACGAATATCTCGCTTCAAAATAAGCAAATTCAACATTGAGCCACCTCATTTTCGGGTGGCTCTGTTTGTTATGTGAGGTAATTATGGCAAAAATCAGATTAGATGCAAGACTTTCTTCTGTCGCCTCTTTGGTGCGTGAGGGGAAAGTTGTTGCCGATATCGGTACGGATCACGGCTATGTTGTTGCTTATCTTATAAATGAGGGAATTTGTCCTAAAGCAATAGCCGCAGACCTTCGAAAAGGGCCGTTAGAAAATGCAAGGCAGACTGTTGCCGAAAACGGCATTGAAGATAAAGTTGAACTTATTCTTTCCGACGGACTTAAAAACATTAAAGAAAACACTTGTGAAGATATTGTTATTGCAGGTATGGGCGGAAACCTTATAGCCGATATACTGTCGGATTGCAGTTGGATTTATAACGGTGAACTTAACATTGTCGCACAGCCTATGTCACATGCCGAGGTGCTTCGGAAATTCTTTGCCGATAACGGTTTTGAAATACAGAGAGAAGTAACTTCTACCGACGGAAAGCACTTATACTGTGCTATGAGTGCCGTTTATACGGGTTTAAAAAGAGATACGGATATTTCCTGTTACTATCTTGGCAAACTGCTTGAAAACAAAGACGATATAACAAAGGCTTACATTGATAAAATGCTCAATACACTCGAAAAGAAGTATGATGCTCTTAAAAACGCAGGAAAAGAAGATACGGATAACATTTGTGATATTATTTCACAAATTAAAATGAAAGTTACGGAGGCTTATAATGGTAACAGTTAAAGATATTTCCGATTACATAAATAAAATTGCACCCTATGAAACGAAATGTGAATGGGATAATTGCGGCGTTTTAGTCGGTGACATAAACAAAGAAGTTAAAAAAATAGGTTTTGCCCTTGATTTAACGGCTGAAACTTTAGAAGATGCGTTTAATAACGAAGTTGATTTGGTTGTAACTCATCATCCTGTAATCTTTAAAGCGCAAAAGAGTTTTCTCAAAGGAAATATTGCCTTTGAAGCCGCATCAAAGGGAATAAGCGTACTTTCCGCACACACTTGTTTTGACTGTGCCGACGGCGGAGTCAATGATGTTTTGTGCCGTGTACTTGACATTGAAAATCCCGTTGGAGTCCCTTCTGCTGATTGCGTTGTGCCAATGGTAAGAATGGGCGATATTGAGGAAATGTCATCTGTTGATTTTGCAAAAAAGGTCAGCAGTAAACTTTCTACGGTTTCAAGGGTCGTTGACGGTAAAAATATAATACGTAAGGTTGCTGTTTGCGGCGGTGCAGGTATGGATTTTCTCGATGATGCTGTCAAAATGGGGGCAGATGCCTATGTGACCGGTGACATCAGTCATCATCAGATGCTCGAAAGCAAAGACAGCGGAATCACTGTTATTGCCGCAGGTCATTTTGAAACGGAAAATCCTGCCGTATATGCTTTAAAAGATTATATCGGCAAGGAATTTGAGGAAACTGAAACTGTAGTTTTGAAACAGAGCAATCCCATTGAGTTTATAGGTTAAGGTGCGTTATGGCTTTAGACGGAATTTTTCTATCCAAAATAAAAGATGAGATACTGCGTAACGGTGTCGGTCTGCGTGTTGACCGAGTAAATCAACCCACAAGAGATGAAATCATTCTCAATTTAAGGGGAAAAGGCGAAAACTATAAACTCCTTTTCTGTGTTCGTGCCGACAGTGCCAGAGTGCATTTCACATCACATAGTATTGATAATCCGCCCGTGCCGCCTATGTTCTGTATGCTTATGCGTAAACATCTGACGGGTGCAGTTATAAAGAATGTAAGACAGCAGGGTCTTGACAGAATATTATTCATTGATTTTGATGCTGCCAATGAAATCGGCGACAGAGTTGAACTGACTTTGTGCGTTGAAATTATGGGAAAACATTCAAATCTGATACTCCTTTGCGGTAATAAGATTATCGACTCGATAAAAAGAATTGACCTTCTGACTTCATCGGTAAGACAGATTTTACCGGGACTTGAATATAAACTTCCGCCGGAACAAAATAAGATAAACATTGAAAGCCGAGAGATAAAGGAAGCATTTGACAAAATAGTTTCATATAGAGAAAAACTTCTCTCCTCAGCAATAATCAGTTCTCTTGAAGGTGTTTCTCCCGTAGTTGCAAGAGAAATTGCTTACCGTGTATCTTTTGACGATGTGTGCGTGTCTGCTCTTTCACGCGATCAGGAAGAAATGCTTATAAAGGAACTTTCCTTTGTTAAAGACAATCTTCATAAGAGTGATAAGTATTATATGATTACTGACGAAATCGGCAAACCCAAGGATTTATCACACCTTGAAGTCAGGCAGTACGGCGGTAAATTAGGCGTTAAAGTATATGAAAGTCCCTCGGAACTTCTTGACGATTTTTATTTTGAAAGGGACAGAATCAACCGTATAAATCACCGAGGTCACGAACTTATAAAACTTCTGGGTAACCTTATTGAGCGCACAGCGAGAAAACTCGATCTTCAAAGGCAGGAACTGAAAAAGTGTGCTGATAAGGAAACGCTGAAACTGTACGGTGAACTGATTCTTGCAAATCTTTATAAACTTGGCAAAGGTGTCACTTATTACGAGGTTGAAAATTATTACGACAACTACAATACCTTAAGAATACCCTGCAATCCTGCTTTGTCACCAACAGAAAACCAGAAGAAATATTATAAAGACTATAAAAAGGCACAGACTGCAGAAAAAATGCTTGTGGGCTTGATTGAAGACGGTGAAAACGAAATAATCTATCTTGAATCTGTTCTTGACGAACTTTCAAGAGCCGATACTGACAGCGAAATATCCGCTATCCGTCTTGAACTTTCCGACGGCGGTTACATTAAAAATACCAAAGGTAAAAAGCAAAAAGCGCCAAAAGAGTTGCCGCCTTATGAATTTAAATCAACGGACGGCTTTAAAATTCTTGTAGGCAGAAATAACGTTCAGAACGATAAACTTTCACTTAAAACTGCCGCTAAAAACGATATGTGGCTTCATACGCAGAAAATTCCGGGCTCACACGTTATAATTTTCGGTGAAGGTAAGGAAATTTCCGATCTTGCAATAGAGGAGGCTTCTTCAATTGCGGCGTACTACAGTAAGGCAAGAGAATCTTCACTCGTGCCCGTTGACTATACCAGAGTCAAGGCTCTTAAAAAACCAAACGGTGCCAAAGCGGGAATGGTAATTTATCACGAATATTACACGATTATTACCAAACCCGATAAAGAACTTGCAGAAAAATTAAGAGTAAAATAAT
>CAYNIN010000136.1:0-3570 GCA_964397395.1 uncultured Faecalibacterium sp. | reverse complement strand
AAAGTAAGTGCCCCAGCGGCATGAGCGAGTAGAACATAGATGTAGGCACTATGGCGGAAATAAAAGCAGGCGACTGACGGTTGATAATGCAGGCTCACGAGTAGAAGCAAAGGTATCACCGATAAATTAAATCGGTTGTTGCGGAGTGGCAGGGAAACTCATCCGACGGCTCCGCCGCCACCTTCCCTGCAGGGAAGGCAAAGAACCTCTCCACCGCAAGCGGTTCCCCTCTCCTTTCAGGCGAGGCTTATTTTACCGCAATTTAAACTGCCTCTACTGAAAGGCGAGGCAAGAAAGTAGCCGCCATTTAAGTGAGTTGAAATGGTTGGGAAAACTCATCCGTCAGTCTTACGACTGCCACCTTCCCTGCAGGGAAGGCACCCATTCGTCATAGCTGACGGTTACTCCTTGCAACCTCTTCCAAGTTGAAAGTGTCATAATGAGTTGCATACTTTATAAAGGCGAATATAACTGTGGCACCGTCCGAAAGGACGGTGCCACAATAACTGATCTTTTAATTGTTTATCTTTTAAAACTTGCCGTATTCTTTTTCTCCGTTGAGTACCTTAAGCCAGTTATCAAACCATTCGGCAATTCTCTTGAAGAAACCTGTAATGGAGTTAATAAGAAGTGTGAAGAAATCGGAGCCCATAGCACTAATGTTTTCCGTTGTAACATCTGCTGACCAGGTGAAGAATTCCATTGTAACATTACCTGTGAGTACGTTCTCTGCAATGGCGTTGATGTTCTTCTTAACATCGGCAGAAACTTCGGCAGGCTCACCCTCGTGACCGCTGAGGCTGGTATCAATTCCCGGTGAGTTAAGGTAAGTATCAAGGTCTGTAAGGAAATCGCTGACAATACTTGCATTGTTTGCATAGTTATAGTTAAGAGAAAGGTATGCAAGAAGGAAAAGGCACAGTTCACTGTATCCTGATGCATTGCGAAGTCTTGCTTCGGGCATTTCAATGAACTGATAAGATTTAGTATCGGTGCTGTCGCAATCATTGAAAATTGCATTCATAAGACCTGTGAGGGTACTTATATCGGACTTGTCAAAAAGACCCGAGTTGTATTTAGCAGAGAAAAGATAGGTCACTGCAATTTTAACATCTGTGTTTTCTGCTGATGTAAATGCCTTAACAAGACCTGTGAAAACGTCAAGGAAATAGTTAACGGGGCCTATCTGCTCAATCATCATCTGAAAAGCAGCCTCAAGAATTTTCTTCGCAAGGGTGTCGCCCTCTTTGTATTCTCTGTCAAGAACGTTGGTAAGATTAACGCCGAAAAGTGAGAGAATGCTTCTCGTTTCTATGTTCGTATCGCACCAGTTGCTCTGAATAATATCGCCGAAACCGGATTTTTCAACTACTGCGGAGAAGAATTCGTCTTCTGTTGTGGCAAGGGTTGAGGAGAAAACAATTTCAACATCCTTAAAGTTGGGATAGAAAAGGTTACCGAGGAAATTGGCAATTTTAGTTGCATTTTCGCTCGTATAAAGTTTGGTATCGAGATAGTTTTCAATAAAGAATCTCTTTAAGTAAATGTTGATATTACCTCTTGCCATGGCAATATCACCGCTTTGTACGCACGTTTCAACTTCCGCACCTTCACTGCTGTAAGTTGTGTAGGGTACATAAAACTTTGACCAGTCGAAAGTGTCTTCATTACTGTAAAGGCGCTCTACCGTCATACCGTAAACTGACTTGTTTGCAGAAATAAGTTCATCAACGGAAGTAACTTTGCCGAGATTATTCTCAATAAGATATTCGCCGTTTGCGGCAGAAGCACCGAAAATACCGACAAAAGAGAAAGTCATAAGCACTGCTAAAAATACAGATAAAATCTTTTTCATTTTTTGATTTGCTCCTTATAATTTATAGTTTTACATTGTTATTCTAACATTAAATTTTGATAATGTCAAACTATAATCAAAGATGTTCACACTTTTTTGCAATATACTCCAAAAATGTGTAATACTAACCCTATAAAAACAAAGGAGTTTTTTTATGCAGACAAAGAAAAAATACGGCTTTCCTCTTGCTCTTTGTATGGTTATAGGTATTGTAATAGGAAGCGGTGTCTTCTTCAAATCCGAAAAAGTGCTAACACAAGCCGACGGAAACCTTACCGTAGGTGTTGCCGCCTGGCTTATGGGTGGCGGTATAATGCTCTGCTGTGCCTACTGTTTTGCAATTATCAGTTCAGAGAAGGAGGACGCAGGCGGAGTCACCGACTATGCAAGGGCACTTATAAGTAATAACTATGCCTACTTTATGGGGTGGTTTCTTGCCACCGTCTACTACCCTACTCTCACGGCAGTGCTTTCCTATGTATCGGCACGGTATATCTGCACTTTGTTTTCCGTCAGCATAAGCGGTTTTCGGTGTATGCTTCTTTCCTTTTTTCTGCTGTTTTTCTTCTTTTTTCTCAATCTTCTTGCACCGATTATTGCAAGAAAAATTCAGGTATCAACTACTCTTATTAAACTTATCCCCCTCATTCTGATGGCTTTTATCGGCACTTCAAAAGGGCTTTCGGGCGGTATGCTTAAGGAAAATTTTCTCGCATCTTCCGCTGACGGCGCTCCCTTTGCCCTGACACTTTTTAACACCCTTGTGGCAACGGCATTTGCCTACGAGGGCTGGATTGTTGCAACGACGATTAACTCGGAACTGAAAGAGCCGAAACGCACTTTACCCAAAGCCCTTGTCGTCGGCAGTATCACTGTTACAGCGGTTTATGTGCTTTATTTTATCGGTCTGTGCGGTACCGTTTCCACAGGTGAACTCATTTCTCAGGGTGAAAATGCCGTTATCCACGCTTTCACCAATGTTTTCGGCTCACAAGGCGGCAACATTCTCTTTATTTTTGTTATTATTTCCTGCCTCGGCACCCTAAACGGACTTCTTATAGGCGGAGCAAGGGGCATATATGCTCTTGCTGTCAGAGGCGAGGGTCCTTTTCCGCAGATATTTTCAAGGGTAAATGAAAAAACGGGTATACCTACCTGCTCTGCGATTTTTTCTCTTGCAGTATCTTGTTTATGGCTCCTGTATTACTACGGTGCTTCCGTCAGACCGATGGCGGATAAAACTTCACTTTTCGGTGTATTCAGTTTTGACTGTTCTGAACTTCCCGTTGTATCCCTGTACGGAATGTATATTCCGATTTTTATCGGAATGATGAAAAAAGAGAAAAGTTCGGGTATTTTTAAAAGCAAAGTTATTCCTTCCCTTGCAACTCTCGGAGCATTGTTTATGATCTTTGCCGCCTTTTACGCTCACGGTTATCTCCCCTTTCTTGCAGCAAAGGCACAAGGGAAGTTTGAGATGCCCGTTCTTTTCTTTCTTATCATCTGGGCAGTGATTATGATAATAGGTGTTGGACTGAACAAAAACAGACACATATCATATAAATAACAAAAAAGACTCCCACATTTGTGAGAGTCTGATTTTTTGTAAAGTTTGAATTAGTCGTTGATAGCAATAACAACGCCTGAACCAACTGTACGACCACCTTCACGGATAGCGAAACGAAGACCTTCTTCGATAGCGATTTCTGTGATAA
>CAYNIN010000135.1:0-3613 GCA_964397395.1 uncultured Faecalibacterium sp. | reverse complement strand
TGTTGCTTGTAAACAGGCTCATATAAGCGAAGATATCAGAAGTGAACTCTGCCGCTATAAACGGAACAAGTACCGCAAAAGAAAACGACATACTTTGCTTTCTCTTGCCTTTCACAGCACATATAAGAGCAGCGAAAGAGAAAAACCATGTGCAAAAAAGAAGTATCAACGAAATAACAGTTGATATAGCCTGAGGTGCATCATAGCCCGCTATGGGAATAATTTTTTTAACAAGCATAATTGCACCTGCAACAATCAGCAGAATCGTTACCGCAGCTCCGATATTGACAGTTTTGATGAGCGTGCTTTTTTTATACTCCCGTGTTTCGATTGCCGAAATTTCAGTTATTTCCCTTATAATGTTCTGCGGAGTCTCGTTTTCTATTCCGAGAAGTTCGGGAACGCTGATTTCGAGCAGTTCGCTTAAAGGCTCCATCAAACTTAAATCGGGAAAATTCAAGCCCCGTTCCCATTTGCTGACGGCGGAAATTGAAACGTGAAGTATTTCAGAAATATCTTTCTGAGTCAGATTCAGCGCTTTTCTTTTTTCTGTAATTTTGTTTCCTGTAAATTGTGCGTCCATAGTGAGCACCTCCTTGATTCAGATTATATTCCGAGGGCGATAAAAGTCAATCGACTTAAAGTTGAAAAGGGGAGTTTTAAGGGTTTATACCATTATAAAACAGTTTACTTGAAGTTCAATGTGGCAATCCGCACCCATTTTTTTCCAAAACCTGTAAAAATTTTTAATAAACCCCTTGACAAAAGGGGTTAGAGGGTATAAACTTTTAGAAGTTAGTGAAGACTAATTCTTTTTTAGACTTAACAGACAGTCACTGCTAACTCTAATGTTCAACGAAAGCAGGCTTTGAAAATGACTTTACTTAATGCCCAAGAAGGCACAGAATATATAATCAAAGAAATTCAGACAGACGACGAAGAAATGGATTCTTTCCTTTTTTCACTTGGCTGTTACAGCGGCGAACCTATCACCGTTATTTCACATATCAAAGGCGGCTGTGTTGTTTCCATTAAAGACGGAAGATATAATATTGATAACCAACTTGCAGAGGCTATTGTTATCGGATAAAATTTGCGGCAGATTTTGTCTGCCGATAAGTTTCGGCAAGTGAGTTAGTCTTGAATAACTCGTGTAATTTGCAGTAAAAACTGTGAAAATAAAAAGCACTTATGTTTAAGGAGGTATTATTATGAGAATTGCCTTGACAGGTAATCCCAACAGCGGTAAAACCACAATGTACAATGCTCTTACGGGCCGTAACGAAAAAGTCGGCAACTGGGCAGGTGTTACCGTTGAAAGAAAAGAACACCCTATCAAAAAAAGTTATTGCGCTTCAGCTGAAAACCTTATAGCTGTTGACCTTCCGGGTGCTTATTCAATGTCACCCTTCACCTCAGAAGAGAGCATCACAAGTTCCTATGTCAAAAACGAAAACCCTGATGTTATCGTTAACATTGTTGATGCAACTAACCTGAGCCGAAGCCTTTTCTTCACAACTCAGCTTCTTGAACTCGGTATCCCCGTTGTTGTTGCTCTTAACAAGGCTGACCTTAACAAGAAAAAGGAAAACAAAATCGACACAAAACTTCTTTCCGAAAAACTCGGCTGTCCCGTTGTTGACACCGTTTCAACTTCGGCAGAGGGCCTCACGGAAGTGATTAAGGCAGCAGTTGAAGTAAGCGGCAAGGATCAGGGCGCTCCCTACCTTCAGGGCGACATCGACCTTACAGACAAAAAGGTTGTTGTTGAAGCCGACAGAAAGCGTTTTGAATTTGTAAACGGTATTGTTAAAGCCGTTGAAGACAGAAAAGTTCTCACAAAAGAAAAGACTTTCCAGGATAAGATAGACGCAGTTATCACAAACAAATGGCTCGGTATTCCCATTTTTGCCGTTGTTATGTATCTTGTGTTCCAGATTTCGCAGAGTTGGGTGGGCTTATGGATTGCCGAAGGCTTTGACGGCGAAGGCGGTCTCGGTGCTCTCATCGGTGCTTTCAAAGACCTTGTAGCAGGTTGGATGGAAGGCTCAAGTGCAATTCTTCAGGCAATTGTTCTTGAAGGTATTATTGAAGGTGTTGCTGCAGTTGTCGGCTTCCTTCCTCTTGTTATGGTAATGTACTTCCTTATCGCTTTGCTTGAAGACTGCGGATATATGGCTCGTGTTTCCGTTGTCCTTGACCCCATCTTCAAAAAGGTAGGTCTTTCAGGTAAATCAGTTATTCCCTTCGTTCTCGGCACAGGTTGTGCTATCCCCGGCGTTATGGCTTGCCGTACAATTCGTAACGAAAGAGAACGCAGAGCAACTGCAATGCTCACACCCTTTATGCCCTGCGGTGCAAAACTTCCCGTTATCTCACTTTTCGTTGGTGCATTCTTCCCCGAACAAGCCTGGGTCGGTACTCTGATGTACTTTGTAGGTATCTTCCTTATCCTCATTTGTGCTTTTGTCATTAACAAAATCACAGGCTATAAATCAAGAAAATCCTTCTTTATTATTGAACTTCCCGAATACAAAGTTCCTTCACTCTGGAGAGCTTTCAAGTCCATGTGCGGACGTGGCTGGGCTTACATAGTAAAAGCAGGTACGATTATTCTTGTTTGTAACTTCGTTGTATATCTTATGCAGAACTTCAACTGGAGCCTTCAGACCGTTGAGAATGCCGACGAGTCTATTCTTGCTTCTATTGCAAGTCCCATTGCTTATGTTATTGCTCCCATCGTCGGCGTTGTTGCATGGAAACTTGCAGCGGCTGCCGTTACAGGCTTTATTGCAAAGGAATGCGTTGTAGGTACTCTTGCAACCTGCTTTGCATTTGAAGCAATTCTTGACGAAGACCTTGTTGAACTTGCAGAAGGTGCAGACGCTGCTGCAGCCGCAGGTCTTATGGGAATCCTTCCCGTTGCTGCTCTTGCATTCCTTATGTTTAACCTCTTTACACCTCCTTGCTTCGCTGCTATGGGCGCTATGAACTCTGAAATCAAGAGCAAGAAATGGCTCATGGGCGGTATCGGCCTTCAGTTCGGTGTAGGTTACACCGTTGGTTTCCTTGTATTCTTCTTCGGTACACTCTTTACCGGCGGAAGTTTCGGCGAAGTTTGGATGCCTATTCTCGGCTGGGCTATCGTGGCAATTTTCGTTGGCACAATTGTGGGTATCATCTTGAAGAACAACAAGAAATTCAAAGACGAATATGCGCTTAAAGGTGCCAAGGCGAAAGAAGTCAAGTCTGTTTAAACAGGTGAAATATTATGGGATCTAAAGACATAATAATTATTGCTGTAATAATACTGATTGTCGGTTCGGCTCTGTTTTACATTTATAAAGCCAAAAAAAGCGGTCAAAAATGTATCGGCTGTCCCGACAGCGGCACTTGTTCATCGGGGTGTTCCGGCTGCAACTGCGGTTGTGCGGACAAACAGCAGACGGAACTTGAATAAATACAAAATTAAAAAAGGGGTCACAGGGGAACTTGTGACCCCTTTTTATTTCTGCCGTGGGAGATGATTTTTTGCCTGCAGGGAAGACAAGTAACCTTTCCACCGCAAGCGGTTCCCCTTTTTCTCCGAAAACGGGCACACCCTCGTCACTTC
>CAYNIN010000134.1:0-3615 GCA_964397395.1 uncultured Faecalibacterium sp. | reverse complement strand
AGTTCAGATGTTGTTCTCGCCGATTTTTTTGGAGGAAAAACTTGGTTAAAGTTACGTTTTATTTTTTATTCGCTTTGTCTTTCTCGGACTGTTTTGCCGCAGTTACAACAAGACCCGAAAGAGCAAAAAGGGCAATTACGTTGGGCAACACCAAAAGTTGATTGAACATATCCGTAAGTTCCCAGACCAGATCGTTTGAAAGACAAGAGCCAAGGAACACAAATATCACTGCAATAAAAGCGTAAACCTTTGAAGCCTTTTCGCCGAAAAGATAAACAACATTGATTTTGCCGAAAAGGTTCCAGCTGATAATTGTTGAGAAAGCAAAGAAGAAAAGACAAACGGCAACAAAAGCATTACCAACCGTATCGCCGAAAATACTTGAGAAAGCAAGTTGAGCCATATTAGCCTTTGTGACGCCCTCTGCCGCACCGCTTTCAAGAATACCGCCCTTGGTATAAAGGGTTGAAATAACAACCAGAGCAGTAATTGTCAGAACGATAAAAGTATCAATAAACACACCTATCATAGCGATAACGCCCTGATCGTGAGGTTTCTCAACCTTGGCAAGTGCATGAGCATGAGGAGTTGAACCCATACCTGCTTCGTTAGAGATAAGTCCTCTTTTAACACCCTGACTGATTGCCTTTTTAAGTGCCGCACCGATACTGCCGCCGAGAAGCGCGTTGGGAGTAAAAGCGTATTTGAAAATAAGAGCAATGGCTTCGGGCAAATTTTTGATGTTGATAAGAAGAACGATGACACCGCCCATAAAGTAAAGAATTGCCATAACGGGCACGATTTTTTCCGAAACGGAAGCAATTCTGTTGGCACCGCCAATGAAAATAAAACCTGAAACAAGAGCAACAACAAGACCTGTCACCCAGGCAGGAATACCGAAAGCGGTGTTAAAAGTTGCACCGATGGAATTTGACTGCACCATAGCGCCCGTAAAGCCGAGAGCAAGGACGGAAGCCGCTGCAAAGAAAAATCCAAGAACTTTACCGAAAGTACCCTTGAAGGCTTTCTGAATGTAATAAACAGGGCCGCCGTACACTTCGCCCTTTTCAGTAATGACACGGGTTTTCTGTGCAAGAACTGCCTCGGCATAAATAGTAGCCATACCGAAGAAAGCGATAATCCACATCCAGAAAATTGCACCAGGGCCGCCGATAAGAATTGCACCGCAGGCACCCACGATGTTACCCGTACCGACCTGGGCGGCAATTGCCGTTGCAAGAGCCTGGAAAGAACTGAGTCCGCCATTTTGCTTTCCGCCTTTAAGACTCATTCCGCCGAAAGCCTTTTTTACGCCTTCGCCAAAGCAACGAATCTGCACAAAGCGGGTACGGACTGTAAAATAAATACCTGTACATACAAGAAGTATGATAAGTATGTAGTCTGAAAGATAGTAGTTGATTTGCTGAACAACCGACAAAAGTTTTTCCATTTATATTTGCCTCATTATAATTTAAAGTGCCGCCCTCTTTTTGAAGGCGGCACATAGAGATTAAAAAACATACAGATAACAATATAAATTCTGTTTATCTGCTCTGTCCTTTTGCCTGAGAGATTCAGCAGTGCTTAAAAGCACCGCCTTGCACCTTGGGCACCCAACTCAATGGGATTCTCCAGAGCCTCCTCCGCTTTCGGTTTCTTTCAGGATTCCGAAAGTTTCATCGGGCTAACTCAGTTTAGTTTAGCACATTAAAATTTATATGTCAACAGTTTTTATAAAATTACTTTAAAGCGATAATTTTTTTATGCAAGAGCCTTGATTGCTTCAACCTTATCTGTCTTTTCCCACTTGACGTCAAGGTCTTCTCTGCCCACGTGACCGTAAGCAGCAAGTTGACGGTAAATAGGAGCACGGAGTCCGAGGGTATCAATAATTGCGGCAGGGCGAAGGTCAAAGACCTTGTTTACAATTTCACTGATTCTTTCGTCACTGATTTTGCCTGTACCGAATGTTTCAACCATAACGGAAACGGGTTTTGCAACACCGATTGCATAAGCAAGCTGAACTTCGCATTTTGAAGCAAGACCTGCGGCAACGATATTCTTTGCAACATATCTTGCGGCATAAGCGGCACTTCTGTCAACTTTCGTGGGGTCTTTACCCGAGAAAGCACCGCCGCCGTGACGTGAATATCCGCCGTAAGTGTCAACGATAATTTTTCTGCCCGTAAGACCGCTGTCACCCTGGGGACCGCCCGTTACGAAACGACCTGTGGGGTTAACGTAAATCTTTGTATCTTCCCTGATAAGTTCTTCGGGAATGATGGGGTCAATAACATACTTTTTAACGTCTTCTCTGATTTGTGCAAGTTCAACGTCGGCACTGTGCTGAGATGAAACAACAATAGCAGTTACCGCTACGGGCTTACCGTCTTCATATTCAACAGTAACCTGGCTTTTACCGTCGGCACGGAGATAGTCGAGAGTGCCGTCTTTTCTCACCTTTGTAAGTTGCTTTGAAAGAGCGTGAGCAAGGGAAATGGGAAGGGGCATAAGTTCAGGTGTTTCGTCACAGGCATAACCGAACATCATACCCTGGTCACCAGCACCGTGAAGATTGTATTCATCGTCTTCGCCACCCTTTCTTTCAAGGGATTTGTCAACACCCATAGCAATGTCGGGTGACTGACCGTCAAGAGCAACGAGAACTGCGCAGGTGTTGCCGTCAAAGCCTTTGTCACCGCTGTCATAGCCGATTTCGTTGATAACCTGTCTTGCAATTTTTGCAACGTCGGGCTTATGAGTGGAAGTGATTTCGCCCATTACGAGAACCTGCCCCGTTGTAACGGTTGTTTCACAGGCAACTCTTGCCATAGGGTCGTGAGCATAAATATCGTCAAGAACTGCGTCGGAAATCTGGTCGCAGATTTTGTCGGGATGTCCTTCTGTTACGGACTCGGATGTGAAAAGATGTTTTGCCATTTTTTATTCCTTCTTTCTTTCGTATTCATAAATTAAGTAATTCCAAAAATTAAAGCGGTCAGACATCATCTGACCGCAGATATTAAACCTTATCTTCCGGTCATACCGCAGGATTTAGCACCTTGCAAATGCAGGTTGCCGAGTTTCAACGGGCCTGTTCCCTCAACTACTCTTAATAAGGAAGTATTTAATTTACCGATATATTATAGCAACCATTAAGCCGCTTGTCAAGAGCACATAATAAATCATTTTTAATTATTACACATTTAATAAATAGTTATATTTTTATACAACACTCGTTGACATTTTTAAAATTATTCTGTATGCTGTAATTGAAAATAAAATAAAAGGAGGTGTACCGTTATGGGCTTTAATCTTCGCAATTTTCTCATTGCAGTATTTGTCGGATTAACATTGTCAGTTCTCGGCATTTTTATTGATTGCTTTGACGCCGGTTCTGTTGTTCTTATAGCTTATTTCGGCACAAGGTGTATTTACTTACTCGAAAAAAACAATAAACTTTTAAGAGAAATGAAGGAAAATTTTCAGAGTAGCAAAAAAGAAGAAGATATAGATATAGACATATAACTTTAAGGGCAGGAGTCAAAAAAACTCCTGCTCTCATTTTTTACGCCACATACTTCTTAAGTCTGCCCACAAGTACCTTTACAATTG
>CAYNIN010000133.1:0-3705 GCA_964397395.1 uncultured Faecalibacterium sp. | reverse complement strand
TATACTTTGACTTTATTTTTTAACAAAAATGGGTCACATCTATTTACAACGCAGAGAAAAAGCGGATTTTTAATTACCGTTTCTATTGACCTTGAGAATAAAAAAGTGTTATACTGTTACGAAAGTAATTTAAAAAGAAAGAAGCGATTAAAATGAAACTTGCAACAAAATGTATTCACTCGGGCTACACACCGAAAAACGGTGAACCAAGACAAATTCCCATTTGCCAGAGTACAACATATAAATATGATTCAAGTGTGGAAATGGGTAAACTTTTCGATCTTGAGGCTTCGGGCTATTTCTATACAAGACTCCAGAACCCCACCAACGATGCAGTTGCCGCAAGAATAGCAGACCTTGAGGGCGGTGTTGCCGCAGTGCTCACTTCATCGGGTCAGGCTGCAAACTTCTTTGCAATTTTCAACATCTGCTCGGCAGGTGACCACGTTGTTGCCTCAACGGCAATTTACGGCGGAACATTCAACCTCTTTAACGTTACTATGAGAAAACTCGGCATCGAATTTACCTTCGTAACTCCCGACTGCACCGAGGAAGAACTGAATGCCGCATTCAAGGAAAACACAAAGGCAGTTTTCGGCGAAACTCTTTCAAACCCCTCACTTCATGTTCTCGACATTGAAAAGTTTGCTAAAGCCGCCCACGCCCACGGCGTACCCCTCGTTGTTGACAACACCTTCCCCACACCCATAAAGTGTCAGGCATTCAAATACGGTGTTGACATTATCACTCACTCCACAACAAAGTATATGGACGGCCACGCAGCACAGGTTGGCGGCGTTATCGTTGACAGCGGTAATTTCGATTGGACACAGAACGATAAGTTCCCGGGTCTTACAACTCCCGACGACTCCTATCACGGCATTACCTATACAGAGCGTTTCGGTAAGGGTGCATACATCACAAAGGCAGTTGTTCAGTTAATGCGTGACCTTGGCTCAATCCCGGGCCCCCAGAACGCATTCCTTTTAGGTCTCGGTCTTGAAACTCTTGCACTGAGAATGGACAGACACTGCGAAAACGCATTAAAGGTTGCAAAGTATCTGGAAAACAGTGACCTTGTTTCCTGGGTATCCTATCCCGGACTTGAAAGTGACCCCCAGTACGAAATTGCAAAGAAGTATATGCCCAACGGCACCTGCGGTGTTATCTCCTTCGGTGTTAAGGGCGGCAGAGAAGCGGCAACAAAGTTTATGGATTCTCTCAAACTTGCTTCTATCGTTACTCACGTTGCCGATTCAAAAACCTGCGTACTTCACCCCGCTTCAACAACTCACCGTCAACTTACAGACAAACAACTTGAAGAAGCAGGCGTTAAGAGTGACCTTATCCGTCTTTCCGTGGGCATTGAAGATGCGGAAGATATTATCGCAGATATTGAGCAGGCACTCAAGGCGGCAACTGCTGAATAATAAAATAAGAGGTATAAAAAATGAAATTAGGAATTGTCGGTTTGCCCAATGTGGGTAAAAGTACACTTTTCAATGCAATAACAAATGCGGGTGCCCAGTCGGCAAACTACGCTTTCTGCACAATTGAGCCCAACGTGGGTGTTGTTGCAGTGCCCGATGAAAGACTCGATAAACTCAGAGATATGTATAATCCCGTCAAGTTCACTCCTGCAACGATTGAATTTGTTGATATTGCAGGTCTTGTAAGAGGTGCATCGAAGGGTGAGGGTCTCGGCAACAAATTCCTTTCCCATATCCGTGAAGTTGATGCCGTTATCCACGTTGTAAGATGTTTTGAAGATGACGATATTATCCACGTTGACGGCAGTATCGACGCAAAGAGAGATATTGAAACCATCAATCTTGAACTTATCCTTTCGGATATGGAAATGATTGACAGAAGAATCGACAGAACTTCAAAGGCTATGAAGGGCGATAAGAGTCTTGGTGCAGAACTTGATTTTCTTAAAAGAGTCAAGGAAACTCTTGAAAGCGAAAAGCCTGCAAGAAGCGTTGATTGTGACGAGGAAGAAAAAGCAATACTCGATTCCGTTGCACTTCTCACTTCAAAGCCCGTTATCTATGCCTGCAATATGAGCGAAAATGACTTCGTTTCGGGTATTGATACCAACGAAAACTATAAGGCGGTATGCGAAATTGCAAAGGCAGAGGGTGCAGAAGTTCTTCCCATCTGTGCAGGACTTGAGGCGGAAATTTCATCTCTTTCCGACGAGGACAAAGAAATGTTCCTTGCAGATTTAGGCGTTGAAAAAAGCGGTCTTGACCTTCTCATTCAGAGAAGTTACAGCCTTTTAGGTCTTATTTCCTACCTTACGGCAGGTCAGCCCGAAGTCAGAGCCTGGATAATCAAAAAGGGTACAAAAGCACCCCAGGCAGCAGGTAAGATTCATTCAGACTTTGAAAGAGGTTTCATCAGAGCCGAGGTTGTTTCCTTTGATACGCTTATGGAGCTCGGCTCCCTTGCCGCCGCAAAGGAAAAGGGACTTGTCAAAAGCGAAGGCAAGGAATACGTTATGAAAGACGGAGATATTGTACATTTCCTGTTTAACGTTTAATTAAATCCAAAATAACGATGAAAAAAGCGGCTCCCCACACGAGAGCCGCTTTTTTATTACCATTCTCTGATTATTTCAGGATTTTCAAAAATCTCATTGAGTTTCTTGACAAAGGGAGCAAGGTCGTTGAAACCGCCGAGTCTGTGGTCAAAGACAAGGAAAACGGGAAGCAACTTTTTAGTTGCAATGTCAACTTCGCCCTTGTCATTTCTGAAAGCGTAGTCCACATCTCTGATGTTACCCACAGCCATAAGGAAGACCTGGGGATAAAGCAGGGGAGAAAAGCCAACGTTGCCCTGGAAGTCCTTGCCGAGAAGACTCCAGTTGCTCATACAGACGGTGCCTTCGGTAAAGTCACGCACATAAAGGTGCTCGTCATCATCGGGGGGACGGTGGAGAAGACCTTTAAAGGTTGCCACTTTGTATTTTGTGAAGTAGCCTGTAAACATCTGTGCGGCGGTCTGGGCAAGTTTACCTTTGAGGGTGTAGCCCACAACTCTCTGGGCAATCATATCGAAAACAACTTCTTCAAGGTCTGTGTTTTTGAGAAGTTCAAAAAGATGGTCAACCTGCTCTGCAATTTCCTTGAGGGACTTGTTTTCAATTTCACGCACTTTCATGGGGAAAGTTTCGCCGTTATCAAGGGTAAGGGGCATAGCAACGTCAATATGCTTTTTGATGATAAGTTTGCCTGTCGAAGCAAAGTGATTATATTTAAGGTGTGCATTAAGGCGGGGGTTTTCTTTAAGGCACTCCGCAAGTACCTTGAGCATAAGGGTGTTGAAAGTCAGATGATAGTCTGCTTCACTGCGGAGTTTTTTAAATTCTTCCCAGAACTTTGTTATGTCTGCTTCATAGTGATAACTTGCGGCAGGAATATTCTTTTGGGAGTTGACAAGAACGTTTGAGGAAACTCTTGCTTTTACGTTAAAATACTCTATCTTATCCTCTTTGTCGGGAATTTCAAGAGCTCCTTTGATAAATTTTTTAAAATCCATTTCTTTCGCCTCACTTATTATTTTGAAACAACTGTTTATATAATACCTCAAAAATTAACAAAAGTAAATAGTTTGTAACCTGTGAGATTGTAAACATAGGGTTAACTTTGCCACAAAAAGAATGATACTGTTGCAGTCAGCGGCAGTCTGACGGAGAGGTTA
>CAYNIN010000132.1:0-3751 GCA_964397395.1 uncultured Faecalibacterium sp. | reverse complement strand
ATTCGAACCTACGACCAATCGGGTATGAACCGAGTACTCTAGCCAACTGAGCTATACCGCCACATACATTCGCTTGGGTTATTATCCACAGCGCTTGACTATTATATTATAAGGTCTTTGATTTGTCAATACTTTTTTTCAATTTTTTTGAAAAAATTTTTTCAGGGTTTTATCTTCTTTTTGAGAAAAAAGATTGCAGAATTTCACGGCACTGTTTTTCAATATATCCGCCCATTACGGCAGGTTTATGATTGAACCCCTTTTCGCAGAAATTTTCCTTTGAACCAAGGCAACCTGCCTTTTCATCATAGGCGCCGAAAATCACTTTGCCCACCCTTGCGTTTATAATTGCACCCGCACACATGGGGCAGGGCTCAAGGGTAACATAGAGTTCACAATCTGAAAGGCGCCAACTGTTTTTTGCTTTGCAGGCTTCGTTTATGGCAATGATTTCTGCATGGGAAAGGGCGTTTCTGTCTTTTTCCCTGGTATTGTAACCCTCGGCAATGATCTCCCCGTCACAGACTATTACTGCTCCGACGGGAACATCACCTTGCTGAGCCGCCTTTTCTGCAAGAAAAAGTGCTCTTTCCATAAATCTTCTTTCTGTCATAGTATGTCCACCAAATCAGTAATATATCAGTTAATATAAAGCGAAAATGCGTAAACCATATATATAAGGAAAAGTACCATGGGAACATTCATAAAAAATGCTTTGAACTTCTCACCGTTTGAAAGAAAACCTTCGGATTTATGAAGACGGATATGTTTTGTCCTTACGGAAAAAATTACGAAACATATAAGACCCACACTGATTACGGCAACTAAAAGGAAATAGTAAATCAGCGTTGCAGTTCTTTCGTCGGCATAATCAAGAAGGTAAGAAACGATTACGGAGAAAAGATTATTCATACCGTGCACAAGAATCGCTGTCCAGAGAGTACCGGTTTTAACGGCAAGATATCCGAGAATATAACCTGCAAGAAGGGCAAAGGGAGCCTGAACAAGATTTCCGTGCATAACGGCGAAAACAATTGCCGCCGTCCAGATTGCAAAGTTATCCCCGTGCTTTCTCAGTGAGCCGAGCACATAACCTCTCAGGGAAAGTTCTTCTGCGAGGGCTGCCGCCAAAACAACTCTCACAAGACAGATTATAACACCCGCCACACCCGTAGGCATAGGCACTTCTGCCGATGAAAGTTCGATACCGAAATTTTCTGCCAGAACAACGAAGTAACTTGAAATTATACTTGCAATAAGGCACAGACCTGCCCCCGAAAAAACCGCAAGAACCATATCCGTCTTGCTGACTCTCCTGTTAAAAGCAAGAAGTTCACTTTCACCTGCATATTTTTTCATTTTTATACCTGCAAGACTGAAAGGCAGAAGAATGGAAATTAAAGTAATAACCGTATCGACGGCACTTTGAAAAATAGCGTTTGTGGTATAAATTTCAATAACGGAGCCAAGGCTTAAAAATATAGTAAAAATAAGTTGCAGTACCACATAAAATAAAAGAGCTATACCGCAAAGAGTACCGATTTTAGCGATTGTTTTTTTCTCCTGCTGTTTTCTGAAAAAATATTCAGAACTTATATTGCCGTAATAAAAATTTTCTCTGTCAAAATTATCCATAGAAATACTCCTTTGAGTCCGAATTATATTTTTCCCTAAAGCAATCATAGGGGAACGAAAGCCGTTCCCCCACTAATGCGACGGAAATATACCGTGTTAAACCGTATCGGCTTCAGGTTCCGTCACCTCTATTATTTTTTATGAGTGACTTCCCTTTTTGCAGTTCTTTGATTTTCTTCAACGCCCTCTGTGCTTGAGGGGATAAACAGAATCTTGAAAGTCATAAGCATCAGTCTGAGGTCTTCAAGAATGGACTGATTTGCAATATACATAAGGTCCATCTGTACCTTATCGTAGGGCGGAGTATTGTATTTACCGTAAACCTGGGCATAACCTGTAAGACCTGCTTTAACCTGAAGTCTTAATGCAAATTCGGGCATATCGGCTTCATACTCCTTGGCAATTTCCGGTCTTTCGGGTCTGGGACCCACAAAGGACATATCGCCCTTAAGAATGTTGAAAAGTTGAGGCAGTTCGTCAAGACGGAGTTTTCTTATAATTTTACCTACGGGGGTAATTCTGCTGTCGTTATCTGCGGCAAGAACTGCGCCGTTCTTTTCTGCATTAACAATCATACTTCTGAATTTGAGAATTTCAAAAGTTTTGCCGTTGGTGGTAAGTCTGACCTGGCGATAGAAAACGGGGCCCTTATCGTATGCTTTGATGGCAATTGCCGTTGCCGCCATGAAGGGTGAGGAAATAACGATGGCAATAAGCGAAAGAACAATATCCATCATTCTTTTTGTGAACTGATAAATAATGCTTATATCTGCTCTCTTGCAGCGGTAAACGGGAACGTTCATCAACTGAATTGTTCTGCCGCCTCTGATGATGGTGTCGGAAATCTTCGGCTTTACGTATGCAATCTTACCTTTAGCAATACAGAACTTGACAACTTCGTTTCTGTAATCCGAAGGTACGCCGCAAAGGAAAACCGCATCAACGGAAAGAAGATCTGTAAAGAGTTCGTTGAGAGGTTTCTTCTCACAGTTACAGGTGGAAACAACGTTGTAACGTCTTTTCATACTCTTGATACCACGAAGTGAAAGGTATGATTCGGGGTTGCCGAAAACAACGATTGTTCTTTTGGGTTTGTGCAAACGGTAATAAAGTCGGTCTACAAGGAAACACCAGCCCACCGCAATGACGGCGAAAGCTGCAAAAAGTGCTATAAAGGGCCATATTGACACAAGGCGGTATGAAAGCAGAGAGAAAATTATATAACTGACCGCCTGCATAAAGCCTACCGCAATAAGTTGGGAGAATATCAGGTCGGGCACTGTTGCCGTACCCACCTCGAAACCGCCGTACACTTTTACAAAGGCAACATATATTACAATAAAGAGCACAAACAGAAGATAGTTACCCAAACGGAAGAAGGGTGTGGGTGCCAGGGGGTTATAATATTCGACCCACACTGCATACATTGTGCCGCTGAAAATAATGCTTATCAGACTTTTCAGTGAATATAAAATCAACTTTTCTCTTATATATTTATTTCTGTTCATAAACATCCCTCATATTTTCTGTCTTCAAGACTTCGTATAAATAATGCTTATAATGGTTACTTTTTTAAAATACTCTGCGGACTTAATATATACTTAAACAGTAAATAATCTTAAATCCTAACTCATAATATCATAAACCGACAATTATGTAAAGTTATTTCTTATACGATTTTTTTGGCAATTTGTTTATTAACAATTTTTTCCAATTTTTGCAACTTTTCAAATCAAATTCTTTTTATTGATATATATTCCGTTCTCATACTATTCTTATCAAAATGAAATTCGTTGAATCATTTTTGTATATAAAATTTGCAGGATAGTGCAGTTTTGCGGACACGGCACGCCGTGTCCCTACAAGAGAAATCCTTAAGTTAATGACATCGCCTGAAGGGAAGGCAAGTGACCTCTCCACCGCAAGCGGTTCCCCTCTCCTTTCAGGCGAGGCAAGCAAGGAGTCGCCATTTAAGTGGGTTGAAACGGTTGGGATAACTCATCCGTCAGTCTTACGACTGCCACCTTCCCTGCAGGGAAGGCAAATAACCTCTCCGTCAGACTTGCTATGCACAAAGGCCGGCGGAAGTCTGTGGAAGAAAAGAACTCTGTAGCGG
>CAYNIN010000131.1:0-3764 GCA_964397395.1 uncultured Faecalibacterium sp. | reverse complement strand
GTATCAACATACGCCTTCGGGGTGAAGAAAACGCCTTCTGCATCTAAATGCAACAACCCCTTATCTTTTACCAACCTTCGAAGGTAATTTTAGTAGTCGTGGTAACTTCATCGGCTTTCTCATTTTCTGATTTAGCCGTTGTTGTTTCTTCAGGTATTGCACCGTTATATGCCTGCGATGTCACAGTAACGGCGGTTTCTTCCTTTCTGCTGTCGGCGGTTGTTTCCATTGTTTCCATAGTTTCCGCAGGTTTTGTGGTTGTGAAGAAATCCCATAAACTTCTCTTTGTAGTTTCTTCGACAATCACTTCTGCGGTGGTGGTTACAACTATCGGCGCAGATGCATCGTAATACTCGCACTCCCAGATGTTTTCGCCTGAAGTCAGGTCAAAGGCATTGGCAAGGTAGTCACTGAAGGTGTAGAAGGTGTTGCCGATATAAGTTCCACGGAAATAGTATTCCAAACCGTTATCGCTATGGTCAAGAATGTGTCTTGTTTCAAGTCCGTCTTCTTTAACGTCGATAATGTAATATTTAAGTACCGTTGCTCCCGTACTGTTAAAAGAAGAAACGGGCAGAGCAATATATTTTTCCTGACTGTTATAAAGGAAGAATCGTGCATCGCTGTTAGCGTAGGAATAGGAATCTTCAACAATTATGCTGTCAACTTCTTTGGGACTGTTTCTGTCGCTTACGTCGAAAAGAGAGATTTTCAGTTTTGATATATCGGCGCTTTCATCGTTACCGCCGTAGCCGATACCGATAACAAGGGTGTCGCTTACATCGTGAAGATATGTGCTGTAACCGGGGATTTTCAGTTCGCCGTCAAGGGCGGGACTCTGAGGATTGCTAAGGTCGATAACAAAGAAGGGGTCTGTGTTTTCGTAAGTTACAAGATAAGCGGTGTCGCCTTTGAAGCGTACACTTTTGATTTCCTCATTTTTTGCAATATCCTCAAGTTTGCCCACAATATCCATTTTTTCATCGAGAACGTAAAGTGAACTTGTGGTACGCTGTGTCTGATAATTATAATAGGTAGTGGCAACACGGAGATAGCCCTTATATTCATCAAGGCTGTACTGATTAAGCACTCTGCCCGGCACTTCACCTGAAGCGGTGAGGGTTATCTGTGTACCGTTTAAAGAGAAAACGTTAACCGTAGAAACGCCGTTGATATTCTTGAACTGACTTTCAGTATTGTTGTAATAGTCGTGAGAAACAACATAGAAATTATTCTGTGAGCAGTAAACCGTTTCTCCGCCGCCGAGAACTGCAAGAGAGTTCATCTCATTTCCGCCGTTCTTAACATCAAGAGCAGAAAGGCAGACATACTGCGTTGAGTCTTCATTCATAATGTAAATACAGTCGCAGGCGATTTCCATACCGTTTACCTTCGGAATGCAGCCGTATTTGATTTCTTCCTCCTCACTTCCCGAAACGTAATAATCCGTAAGAGTATAAAGTACACCGTCTACCATTCTTGAACTCTGATAAGCACCGCTTTGCTTGTTGGCACGGATAAGAGAGGGAGCCGATTTATCGGTTATATCATAAAGAGCGATAACCGTATCGTTGTTTCCTCCGAGTCGGTATCCGATAAAGCCCTTTGACGCCATACTGTTATATCCCTGATAAACAGTTCCCGTAACGCCCATAACAACAAGGGTATTCTCATAAAGATAAATTTCCGAAACTGTGACTATCTCGCTCATATCGTCAAATACGTAGCCGTTATAAACAAGGCTCTTGCTTTCGGAGTCAACGATTCGCAGTTTTGTGAAACCGCTTTTGTCACGGCCTACGGTGTAAATGTATCTGCCGTCGTTTTTGATTATATCGGCTTCGTCAACACCCTTGACCTGCACGTTAGTTTCGCCGTAACTTTCGCTGTTACCTTCAGCAGCCGCATCTTCGACAATGGCGGCACTTTTATTACTGTCGGGGGCTGCCATAGTTACCGCAACAGTATAATCACCTACAACGCCGTCAACCATATAGTTATAGTTCTGAGCGTAATAAACCACCATATTATCAACCATCAGTTCTTCAATTTCCTGACGGCTTTGTGCCTTTCTTAAAGAGCCGACATTCTCGGCACCCTCTGCACTCTGGCTTCCCGGTTCTGTTGTGGTCATAGCTTGTGTAGTTGTGGGTTCAACGATAGCGGACACTGCCGCCTGAGCTGTCAGTGCTACATCTTCGGCTTTGTTGTCGAGAATTTCAAGGTCTGCACCGTTGAGCGCTACACCGCAGCACAGAAGAAATACTGCAAAAGAAGCGGCAACTATCATTTTTTTACTTAAAGAAATTCTGCTTACACTTTGGGGCTTAGTTTTTTCCACCATTTTAACTACATTTTCTTTTGAAAGTTTTTCGGGAAGTTCGGGTCCTGCACCGAACAGTTCCTTAATTTCGTTATAAACTTCATCACTGTTTTTCATTCAAATCACCTCATATTTCCAGAAATGTTCTCATTTTTTCTATTGAGCGCTTTAGTTTTGAGCGTACCGTTGAATCCTTCAGTCCCATAATAGAGCCGATTTCCTTACTTGTGTAACCCGAGGAAAAATGCAGAATGAGAATCTCTCTTTCTTCATCACCGAGTTCACTCAGAGCGGTCTTCAGAATTATTCGGTCAATTTCGCCCTCGCTGTCGGCTTTAAGGTTAATCAGAGAAGTGAACTCCAAACTGTTTCTGCCTTGAATTTTTTCACGAAGTTGCTTGTTGCAACAGTTATGTAAAATTTTAAAAATCCAAGACTTGAACGCCGACGCTTTTTTTAACTGACTTATTTTACTGAAAGCAATACACACACTTTCACTCACTGCATCTTCCGCTTCTTCAACAGTACCCAGATAATAATAGGCAAAGCGGAACAGGTCTTCGGCATAAACCTCATAAAGTTCACCGAAAGCCTCTGCGTTTCCTTTTTTTGCACTTTTGACCAGATTGTTGTTAATTTCTGAATTCATAATTTTATCACATCCGTTCACTTCATTAGATAAAACAAGAAGTCGTTTTGTTGCATATTAAATGAAAAATTTTCTAAAAAAACACTCCTGCCCTAAAAGGACAGAAGCGGACTGTCACACAAAAACATAAATTACATAAAAATGCACTGCACTGCCAAGCATCACAAAAATATGAAACACTACGTGGAAAAAAGGTCTTTTAACTCCGAGACCGCAGAAAACTGCGCCCGTAAGATAAAGGAAAGCACCTAAAACAAGTTCGCCGAAAGCCCCCGAATTTATTTCGTCGAGAAGGGGTAATACGCTCATAAGCATAACAGCACCCGAAACGATGTAAACCGTCATAGTTATATTTTTCAGTTTCTCAAAGAAAAAAAGTTTGGAGAAAATTCCGAACAGAGTGCAAAGCCATCCAAGAGTAAAAACAAAAATTCCTGCGGAAACGTTAACTCGGTAAAGAGAAATAAGGGCACAAGGAGTCGCCGTGCCCGCAATTAAAAGAGGTACCGTCATATGATCGGCAAGTCTTGCTTTACGCTTGAGTTCTCCCTTGGGAAGTCCGTGATAAAAAGCCGACACTGCATAAACGGCAACCATAGTTATTCCGTAAACGCCAAAAGCAACGGTTTCTCTCAATCCCTGTGCTTTCATTAAAAGCATAAGGAGAGCAACAACCGAAAGAACCGCACCGACAAAATGGGTCAGGCAATTAAAAAAATCCACCATTTTTGAATATTCAATAAGTTTAACTTCTTTACTTTTCATAATAATCACTCCTAATTACTTTATAAT
>CAYNIN010000130.1:0-3787 GCA_964397395.1 uncultured Faecalibacterium sp. | reverse complement strand
AAAAATACCCCTGCTTGTGCGAGATACACAAGCAGGGGATAAAAGAACCGTTACGCTCTGTTCATTTCAACTTTTGCAACGAAAAGGTCGCCGTTGATTTCGAGAACTAAATTTCCGCCCTGAAGGGTGCAGAGATTTTCTGCAATTGAAAGTCCCAGACCGTTGCCTTCCGTTGTTCTTGACTGATCGCCACGGACAAATCTGTTTTTGAGTTCCGAAGCAGCAATGTTGAGAGGCTCGGCAGAAATGTTTTTCACCGTTACGATGCCTTTGTTTCCTTCTGCACCGATTGAAACATAGACTCTGCTGTTTTCCAGGGCATATTTCTTAACATTTACAAAAAGGTTTTCCATAACTCTGTAAAGATGTTTGCAGTCCGCCTTTACGAGTACGTCATTTACATCTGTATCAAAGATGATTTTCAGACCTCTTTTTTCAAAGTCTTCTTCAAATTCGCCGATAAGTTGTTTCAGCAGTTCCTGAAGACTCATATCAACAAGGTTTACGGGCAAGGCTCCCGTTGAGGCTTTTGAGGCTTCAACCAAATCGGAAATGAGGTATTTGAGTCGGTCGCTCTTTTCCGAAAGCACCTGAAGGTATGACAGAGCCGTTTCGTCGGTTATGTCGCATTTTTTCAGTAAATCCACATAGTTGATAATACTTGTAAGGGGAGTTTTCAAATCGTGGGAAACGTTGGTGATAAGTTCCGTCTTTGTCTGCTCCTGACGTACCGCTTCTTCAACGGCAACTTTCAGTCCTTCGCCAAGGCTCTGCAGGTTTTCTGCGTGGGGTACGAGATAAGAGGGGAGAGCCTCTTTCTTTATTTCTTCTTCAAGGTTGCCCTTGCGAAGTTCACCGATTACCTTAAAGAGTTTGTGTACTCCGCCGACAAATACAAGTCCTCGGTAGATAACGAACAGGTCGAAAAGGAAAAGAGAAGCAACAAAAATCAAAGTGATATCTGCTTCTGCCGCAGAGCACATAAGAGCGATAAAGCCGATGATAACATTTAATGCAACCACAATTCCCGTTTTTAAATATACGGGTTTTCTTACATCGCTGACATAGTAAAGCTTTTCTTTCAGGTTGTCTGCAATTTTCTTAATCTTACCTGCAGACTTTTTAACAATCCATACCACAAAGAAATTGGATAAGAAAGTCTTGTTCTTTATGTGCCTTGCAATGAAAAGAGTGAAGTCGAGAACTATTGCCGTAAAGCAGGTGCAGGCGGCAATAAGTAAAGCTCTGTAAAGTGAAGTAAATTCGTAGTTTCCTAAAAGTTCGTAAATGCACGCACCAAGGAAGGTAGCAGCCGCAACATCAAAAGCAATTCTGATTTCGCTGAAAATTTTGTCTGCTTTGAAAAGATAAACCTTTTCGTCACCGTATTTTCTTCTGCCCGATTTGTATATGAGCCAGATAAAGCAGATAATGAACTGAAGGGCAAGAATTATAAAGGTAATTGCAAAGCCTTTGATGATTGCTCTTGCTTCTTCAATATTCACTTCGGCGGCAACAAAGGCGTTGTCGTCTGAAGCGGGTTCCGCCGTCATATCAACACCGATATAGCAGATAATATCACCCGAAGAAACGAAGGGTGTATTGTCGTAGTAGGGTATAGTGCTTTTATTCGTTCCCTTTTTCACAGTTACGACGGAAGTGCTATCGTCAATCACAGTCGTTTCGTAAGTAGTAGTGTCGTACACGGTGTTGGCAGCATCAGATGTTACCGACTCCGATACATCAAGGGATTGGGAAGTATGGTTGACATCTGTTGTTTCAATATTAACAGAGTAGTAGTTCTCCTCGTTGCTCTGATCGCTTAAAATGTGCCAGGTGTAACCTCTTCCGTCGGGAAGGCACATTTCCAAATTGTCGCTCTGATAGCAGTAAAAACCTAATTTTTCAAAAGCAACTGCAATTTCTGCCTTTGAGGAATCGGCAGAAAGAGAAGCCATATTAGTATAAACTCTGCCCTTACTGTCCTTTATGTAATATCTGCCCGTATCGTAATACTTCTCAATTTCTTTGAGGTGATTTGCGTAATCCGACTTGAATATTTCGTAATTTATTACATCGTTATCAATAAGGACTCCTTCTTTAGTGAGCCACTCATAGAAGTTTTCCGTATCTATCTTAAAAGCATAGTAGCCGGGCTCGTAAACCTTGTAGGTAACATCTTCGTCGGTATAAATATCGCTGCTGATAATTACGCATTTATAATCGAGTTTCACAACACCGTCGGCACCGAGTTTTTCAGCGGCTTCTTTGATTTCCGTGTAAATTGTGAGAGAGTCCCTGTCAAAGTTGCCGTGAGCCACATAGTCATAGTCAAGGCTGTCATCTTCGAGCACCTCGTCGTAATAATTGTATTTGGTTTCATCCGATAAATCAAGGGTGCCCACCTGATCCACAGTTTTAACTACGCCGTCATATTCTGCAACAAGATACTCATAGCAGACGTTCTTTGCCTGAAGGTATCTGACAAGGTTTTTCTTTGCTTCTTTTTTAACGTATTTGTTATAGGAGTTAATATATTCGGTTTTTGTTTTGTAGGCTTCTTCGCTTCCGTCACCGTACTTGCCTACGGCTGAGGAAAGAGCGTCAATGTAGCCGCCGAAACTTGCTTTAAAACTGTTCGTTTCCCATATTTCTTCCTCTGCAGAATTATAAGAAAGTGCATCTCTTACTGAATTCCGACCTAAATCTTCTTCCTCCGCCCTTGCTAAAGACGATATTGTCTGATTGACAATAACCGCAACGGAAACAAAGCATAAAATGAGGGCAATAAATTTTCTCACTGCCGTAAAGTTAAATCTTTTCGATCCTGTATCCAATTCCCCACACCACCTTTATATATTTTGGGTTTTTCGTGTCGATTTCAATTTTTTCTCTTATACGTCTGATATGTACCGTAACGGTTTTTTCTGTTGAAAAGGCGTTTTCGTTCCACACGTTTTCGTAAATCTGATTTGAGGAAAGAGTCTTGCCCATATTCACCATAAGATATTCGATGATTTTATACTCCGTTGCCGTCAGAACAACCTCATCACCGTCAAGAGTGACTCTGCGCGCTTCCAGGTCAATGGAAAGTCCTCCCGTAGTGATAACGTTTTTCTTTTCCACAACTCCGCCAAGGCTGACAAAGCGTCTTATCTGTGATTTTACCCTTGCGCAAAGTTCAAGGGGATTGAAAGGCTTTGTCACGTAATCGTCACCGCCGAAACCCAGACCTGCAATTTTATCAGTATCTTCGCTTTTGGCCGAAAGGAAGATAATGGGCACGTTGCTTGTCTTTCTGATTTCAAGGGTTGCGTTAATGCCGTCCATTACGGGCATCATTATATCCATAACAATGCAGTGGATTTCGTTTTCCTTAACAGCCTTAACTGCCCGAGCGCCGTTATACACGGGCACCGTTTCATAGCCTTCGGCTTTAAGGTAAATTTCAATTGAACGAACAATGGCTTCGTCGTCATCGCAAATGAGTACTTTATACATCTTTTTTATCTCCTCTCTCACGGTACACTTTTAATGTAAACTATAATAATTAAAAGGGGTGATACTTATTGTTACAAATTTATTACAATGGTTTTTTATTTGTGGCTATGTTATGGCAAACAGTCGGTTTGTTTGCTTCGGGCGGCGAAAACAAGGGCTTCGGTTGCGATGGCTCGGGCGGCTGCAAGGTGCAACCGCCAGTCGTCTGCTTTTATTTCTGCCATAGTTGAAACATCTATGTTCTACTCGCTCATGCCGCTGGGGCACTTACTTTGGCTCCGGGGAG
>CAYNIN010000129.1:0-3798 GCA_964397395.1 uncultured Faecalibacterium sp. | reverse complement strand
AAAAAAACAGACCTTCCTGCTTTTTCAGGAAAGTCTGTATAAGTTTTATTCGTCTTCTTTTTCTTCAGAAACAGTTTCTTCCGTTTCTTCCGATGAAGTTTCGGCTGTGTTTTCGGTAACTTCTTCAACTGTAAGTTCCGAAGCCTTTATCACGGGTTCCGCTTCAGGCTCTTTGTACTCCCCTGTCATAAGAAGCTTAAAGGTTTCGCCGTCAACTTTTTCATATTTGATGAGATATTCTGCAACTACAGTGAGTTTATCAAGGTTGCTTTCGATAATTTCAAGGCATCTGTTGTAAGCGCCTACAACAATGCTCTTCACTTCCTTGTCAATGTCTGCGGCAATTTCTTCAGAATAGTTTCTGACGTTGCCGTAATCTTTTCCGAGGAAAACTTCGTGGTTGCCCGAGCCGTACATAATGGGGCCGAGGTTTTCACTCATACCGTACTTGGTTACCATTGACCTTGCAATTTCAGAGGCTCTTTCAATATCGTTTGAAGCGCCCGTTGAAATGTCACCGATAACAACTTTCTCTGCAACACGTCCGCCTAAAAGTACAACAAGGTCGTCGAGCATATCCTTCTTTGCTCTGTAACTCTTATCTTCAGAGGGCAGACTCATTGTAAAGCCGCCTGCCATGCCCGTAGGAATAATTGATATCTGGTGAACGGGATCCTGGTCGGGCAGGAAATAGGTTGCAACGGCATGACCTGCTTCGTGGTAAGCCGTAAGTTTCTTTTCTTTATCGCTCATCTTGCGTGACTTCTTTTCAGTACCCACAACGCACTTGATTGTTGCTTCTTCAATCTCCGTCATGGTAACCGCCTTCTTCTTTCTCTTTGCGGCAAGAAGTGCGGCTTCATTGAGAAGATTTTCAAGGTCAGCACCGGTAAAACCTGCCGTTGACTGTGCGATAACCTTAAGGTCAACATCGGGAGCAAGAGGCTTATTTCTTGCGTGTACTTTGAGAATTTCTTCTCTGCCCTTTACGTCGGGAGCGCCAACAGTAAGTTGACGGTCAAATCTGCCCGGTCTTAAAAGTGCAGGGTCAAGAATATCGGGGCGGTTGGTTGCGGCGATGATGATAACACCTTCGTTGGCACCGAAACCGTCCATTTCGATAAGAAGTTGGTTAAGGGTCTGTTCTCTTTCGTCGTGTCCGCCGCCCATACCTGCGCCTCTGTGGCGTCCGACGGCATCAATTTCATCAATAAAGAGGATAGAGGGTGAGTGCTTCTTTGCCTGGTCAAAAAGGTCACGCACTCTTGAAGCACCGACACCCACATACATTTCAACAAAGTCAGAGCCTGAAATTGAGAAGAAGGGTACACCTGCTTCACCTGCAACGGCTCTTGCAAGAAGGGTTTTACCTGTACCCGGAGGGCCTACAAGAAGCACACCCTTGGGTATTCTTGCACCCAGAGCCGAGAAGGTTTCGGGACTGCGGAGAAATTCAACGATTTCTTCAAGTTCTGCCTTTTCTTCGTCGGCACCTGCAACATCTTTGAAAGTAGTCTTTCTCTTTTCGTCCTTACCGAGTTTAATCCTCGCCTTACCGAAAGAAAGAGTACGGTTATTTTCATTCATTATGGTGTTGCCCATTTTTCTGTAAATATAGAACATAAAGGCAACGAGAAGCAGACTCATCAGTACCATAGGAAGCATACTTGCCCACCATGAGCCGTTTGAACCCTTGATATAGTCATATTCAATGGGAGTTTCCGCCGTCATATTGTACTCATTTATGAAGTTGTGAACATCATTAAGGAAAATATCCACGTTGGGTACAGTGTAGGACTTGGCGGTTTCCTCACCGTTCAAGGTGTATTTAAGTGCTCCCGAGGAAAGATTGAGAGTAAATTCCTTTACCTCTCCCCCACGGAAAATCTGTACTATTTCAGAATAAGCGGGCGCCTCTGTTTTAGTCTGTTCACCCGAAAAAAATGCAAGGGAAACAATCAGAATAAGCGGAATAATAATGTAAAGCAGATTACCGTACCTCTGAATGCCATCCTTATTTACGGGCTTTTTTGGATTGCTGTTCAATATATAATGCCTCCTTGAGAAAAAGGACACTGTGTGCCTTTACCTTTTACTTTCTTGTGTAAACTTCTTCCTTGAGAACTCCTACGAAGGGAAGATTACGGTAGTTTTCGTCAAAGTCAAGACCGTAGCCGACAACAAACTCATCGGGTACTTGCTTGCCTATGTATTTAAGTTTAAGATTTACATTGGGGTCACGTCTTTCGGGCTTATCGAGAAGTGAACAACAAGCAACACTTCTGGGGTTTCTTGCTTCAAGAACAAACATAAGTTTTTCAAGAGTCTTACCGCTGTCGAAAATGTCTTCAATAACGAGAATATCAAAATTGCTTATGTCATAGTTAAGGTCCTTGGTAATGTTAACAACACCTGCCGTTGTTGTGCCTGTGCCGTAGTAACTCTTTGCAGACATAAAATCAATTTTGCAGGGAATCGTGATTTTCTTCATAAGGTCTGACATAAAGCAGATTGAGCCCTTAAGCACACAGATAAGAAGCAGATTTTTACCTTTATAATCTTCGTTTATCTGACCTGCTATGCGCTCTACGATTTCATTGATTTCTTCTTCGGGAACAAGAACTTTTTTGATGTCGTTAATCATAATTTAGACCTTCCTTTTTTTATTTTGTAAATCTTATTTGTATTTTCATCGGGCATATAAAATGCGTTTGTACCGATGCCCTCTGCCCATACCACTCTTTCGCCGTCATGCAAAACTGCAATTTTGTTCCGCTCGGAAAGAGGTATTTTCATTTCATTCCAGAGTTTTTTAAGACTCTTTGTTACTTTTCTCTTTTTAAAGGTGAAACTGTCCCCCTCTTTTCGTGAAGAAAGAATAAGTTCACCCGTTATTTTGTCTTTGTCAAAGCAGTCGTCAGTAATGCGGGTCTGCTCTGTGATTTCATATACACCGTAGGGCGTGTGTGCTTTGCCGCTTTCAAAAACTGTTTCCCAGACCTCAGTCTGTTTTTCTTCACCGCAAAAAGATATTATACTATCCTTTACCGAAAGATACAAGTCATCTGAAAGTTTTATTTTTCCTTTACCCTTTTCAACTGCCGAAAAAATGAGAGAAATATGTCTTTTTTCGGGTTGCTTTTTCAAGCAATCGGAAATTAAAAGGGTAATTGCTCTTTTACAGACGGCACTGTGAGCCTTCTGAAAAGGTGAAAGAGAATAACCTTTTTCACTTTCGCTTTCTTTCAAAAGATTCCTTGCACTTTCTTCCATAAAGTCGTTTTCCTCTTTGAGAATTTCTGCCGTTCGGCTCATACTCTCATAAAAAGCAGGATTGACCTTTTCAAAAGCAGGTATTATATTGTGGCGTATAAAGTTACGCTTATATTCATCGGTAAGGTTACTGCTGTCCGTTACGAAGGGTACGGCATTTTCAAAGCAGTAAGTTTCCACTTCCTGACGGGTACACTCAATAAGCGGTCTTATGATGTTCGGCTCTCTTTTGCAGGGTATGCCGCAAAGACCTTTCGAGCCCGTGCCTCTGATAAGATTAAAGATGAGGGTTTCTGCCGAATCGGACAGCGTGTGTGCCGTTGCAGCGGCATCGCATTGAGCCTTTTCAAAGCACTCGTAACGAAGTATTCTTCCGCACTCCTCTTCGCCGACACCCATTTCCTTTGCTTTAAGGCGGACATCTTCACTGAAAACGAGAAGTTCTATGCCCTTTTCCTTGCAGAAGGCTCTGACAAGGTTTTCGTCACGCAACGCCTCCTGCCCTCTCAGGTTATGGTTAAGATG
>CAYNIN010000128.1:0-3811 GCA_964397395.1 uncultured Faecalibacterium sp. | reverse complement strand
TACAGAACAAATATGTAAACGGTGCTACAAAGAGCATACTGTCAAAACGGTCAAGTACTCCGCCGTGACCCGGCAACAGTTTTCCGTAATCCTTTATACCTGATATTCTTTTTACCGAAGAAAATGCAAGGTCACCAAACTGTCCGAGTACGGAAGCAGAAACAAGACAGATACCGAGTATGCCGTAATTTACGGAAATAACATTGTTCTTTGATAAAACTAAAGCAACTGTCATTAAAATAACAACTGCACATATTGTGCCGCCGGCACTGCCTTCAATGGTCTTCTTAGGGCTCAAAACCGGAGCAAGTTTGTGTTTGCCGAAGCCCTTTCCGCAAAGATAAGCAAAAATATCGGTCAGCACCGATATGAGCATTGTAATGCCTAACAGATATATACCCTTTTCGGCATTTCTGACACCTGAAAGCGATTTGAAAAAGAAGGTTATCATAACTGCAATAACCACTGATAATATGGGCTCCACTTTTTGTTTCACTTTTATTTTTGCCATTAACATACCGAAAAGTATAATCGCCGCTATAAATAAAACGGCAATTATATACACATTACCGGGTATTGTTTCAAAGGATAAAACAATTGCCACAGCACAGGAAATTGCTGTTATTGCTTTGTTTTTATCAAGTCCCGTTGCTTTGTAAAGTTCATATATTCCTTTAACCGATAAAAAGGCGATAAGTGTGTTAAGAACTGCAGGAATATGAGAAAAATATACAACAATACCCAATATTACGGTCAGCACTGCACCTGTTAAAACCCGTGTTATAAACATTACATTTCCTCATCTTTTAACTTCTGATTTATAAATACAGAGTAAAATGATAACTTCAACACAAATTCAATTTAATCTCAATTTTTGTTGAAAAAGCGGACATCAGAATTGATTCTGACATCCGCTTTCAGTTTATTCAGTTTTCATTCAGTGTAACCGTAAATCTGCAGCCGCCGCTTTCAAGATTTTCCGCAACAACCTCACCGCCGAGAATTGCAGATATTCTTTTTACCAAAGCAAGCCCAAGTCCGTTGCCCTCCTGCTTATGAGATGAGTCTGCTTGATAAAATTTATCAAACAGATGCTTTTTCGCTTCTTCAGACAAGCCGGGACCGTTGTCTTCAACAGTAAACAAAATATTATCCTGCTCTTTAGTAAGATTTATTTTGACTGTACCTGAGTCGGTACTGAATTTTACAGCATTTCCTATTATGTTAGACCAGATATGATAAGTAAGAGCCTCTGAACCGTAGTATTCAATTTCTTCTAATTCAACATTGAGTTCAATATTTTTTTCTGTCCAATTCTGTTCAAGGGCAACAATAGTTTCTCTTATCTGTTCGTCAAGCCTGAACTTCACCTGATTGGTCTGAATTGACTGGTTCTCGATTTTTGAAAGCAACAGAATATTGCTGACAAGTGAAGAAAGCCTTTTTGTGTTAAAAAGAATTTTTTCGATGTATTCGTTCTCCACTTCGTCTATATTCTCTGTGCTTTGCAAAAGGGTAGTATAGCCTTCAATTGCATTTATAGGGGTTTTGAATTCGTGAGAAACATTTGACACAAAATCCGTTTGAAGAATTTCCGTTGAAGCGAGTTCCTGAGCCATCATATTAAAGCCTGAAAACATTTCCTGGATTTCATTCGAAGTTGATTTCGTTTCAATTCTCGTACTGAAATCACCGTCAGCTACCTTTCTCATACCTTCACGCAAAATTTTAATAGGCTTAAAAAAGTGTTTGGATAAAAATCTTGCAGCCACCATTGCCACGAACAAACTAAGTATGTTAAGTTGAATAAGATATGGAATTTTTGTTTCGAAAGGTACAAAATATTCAAACGCAGTCGCTAAACCGGATGAAATGAGTATGCTTACAAAAACCACACCGCCCACCATCAGTGTAAGTCTTCCGTTAAGCGTCAACCTTTCTCTTTTCTTCCTTAATTTTTCCCTTTTCTTCATATTTTGCTCACCTTGTATCCAACACCTCTGATGGTAACAATTTTAAAATCCTTGTTATCCTTGAATCTGTCCCTCAATCTGCCGATATGAACATCTATAGTGTGGGTATCGCTTTCCGAATCATAACCCCAAACATCATCCATAAGTTGTTGACGGGTGAATATCCGTCCCGGGTATGATGCCATTTTATAAAGAAGCATAAATTCCTTCTGCGGCAAAGATACACTGCCGTCAAGGGAGTGGACGGTGAAAGTGTCACATTCGAGAACGGTATCACCTATTGTTTGTCTTCTCTCGTTAATCATCTGAGCACGGCGCAATAGAGCCTGGACACGAATAACCATTTCATTGACATTGACGGGCTTAATCATATAATCATCGGAACCCGACAGAAAACCAAGACGCATATCGTCAAAGGCATCCTTGGCCGTTATCATCATAACGGGCGTATTGTTGCCGTATTCACGAAGAGTGCGTACAAATTCATAACCGTCCATATTGGGCATCATAACGTCAGAAATTATTATATCAAAATAATCGTTATCCATGGCGTCAAGAGCTTCCTTGCCGTCGGAAACCTCTTTGACTGCAAAGCCGTTTTTAATAAGCACGTGAGCGAAAAGCCTTCTCAGTTCACGGTCATCTTCTGCAATAAGTATTTTAAACATAATTTCACTCCCGAAAAAAGTATCTTTAAATATTTTACAGTCAACAAATAAATGTGTCAAGTGTTATGGAATTTCATCTTATAATAACCTTTATTTTTCAACTGTTTTTCAAGCAAAGTTCAACATCTGTTGAGAATAAATTGAATAAGAGTTGATTTTTGTCTGATATTCTGCTTTAAAAAGATGCTTATAAAACGAGGAAATCAAATGGAAAACTATCAGATACTTTATAACCCTTACGCCAAAAACTTCACAGGTGAGGAAAGAGCAAAACAACTTTCCGATATTCTGAAAGATGACAAGTTGACATATACGGATATGTCAAAAATCACAGATTATGATGCTTTTTTTGCCTCTTTAACAAAAGACGATAAAGTAATAATCTGTGGCGGCGACGGGACTCTTAACAGATTTGTAAACAGCATTGATACAGATAAGATTGAAAATGAAATTTATTGCTATTGCGTTGGAAGCGGTAACGATTTTTTGCGAGATATCGGTGCAAAAGATGAAAACGCACCCATATTGATAACCAAATATCTTAAACATCTTCCCGAAGTTACGGTTAAGGGAAAAACTTACAAATTCCTTAACAATGCTTCTTTCGGTCTTGACGGTTACTGCTGTGAAGAAGCAGACAGACAAAGGAAAGAAAAGGGAAAATCATCAAATTATGCATTGCTTGCCATAAAAGGTCTTTTATTCGCATATAAACCCAGAAACGCAACGGTTATAGTTGACGGTGTTAAAAAAGAGTATAAAAAAGTATGGCTTGCGCCCACAATGAACGGAAGATTTTTCGGCGGCGGTCTTATGTCTGCACCTAATCAGGATAGACTCAACAAGGATCATACCGTTTCGGTAATTGCTATGTATAACGTAAACAAAATCAAGGCTTTGTTTATTCTTCCTTCAATGTTCAAAGGAAAGCACATAAAGTACAAGGATATTATAGATGTTTCCCAAGGGAACGAAATTACGATTATATATGACAAACCTGCCCCAATGCAGATTGACGGTGAAACGATACTTGATGTTATAAGATGTGATGTTAAATCAGCCGTCGCCAAACAGTCTGTAAACCAATAATTATATAATAATAGCCCCGTGATACACCGATATCCGATAAGGCAGTATTTGTTTCTCGAACAAAATTCCCCGTATTTTTGC
>CAYNIN010000127.1:0-3862 GCA_964397395.1 uncultured Faecalibacterium sp. | reverse complement strand
TCACGAGTAGAAGCAAAGGTATCACCGATAAATTAAATCGGTTGTTGCGGAGAGGTTTACAATCGACGGACTTCGCCTTCCCTGCCCACCCAACTCCGCAGACACCCACAAAAAAGCAGCCGCAAGTTTCCCTGCGACCGCAATTTTGCATTTTGCATTCTGCATTTATTTAACTTTAACGCTCTCTGATGCAGGGCTGATAATCGTATCTTCGCCCACAATTTTATAAGCACGGGTACGGTAGAAACGGGCGGAGGAAACTTTATCCGTAAATCTGATTGCCGTTTCGCCTTCGTTTCGTGCAATTTCTTCAAAGTTTTCGCCGTCAGTACCTCTTTCAAGAATATAGCCGTCGGCACCTGCAACAACCCTTGCGGTAATGTTTGCTTTGCCGAAGCGCTTTTTAACAGAGTAAACTTCACCGCAGTCAAGGTTTACTACGGGGAAAGGCTCACTTAAATTGCCGTGTTTACTGCCCTGATCGCTTTCGACAACGGACTGAACGCAATAGTAATAGAGTTGACCTGAAACGAGGGTTTCATCACAGAAGAAATTTTCTTTTGTTTCACCGACAGGCACTGACTGATTACTGTAACCGTTGCGGCGTAAAAGGATAAATTTGTCTGCTTTTTCGCTGAAATCCCATCTGATACAGATTTTTCCGTCGGTGCCGATTTCAAGTCTTAAAGAGTCGGGTGCAGGTATGGAGGAAACTACGGCACAGGCGGAACTGCTTTCTTTAACGAGGGTTCTTTTCTTGCTCACCTTTTTAACGGCGTATGCCCTGTACCAGTAGGTTTTGTTTTCTGCCGCCTCTTCATCAATATATTCAAGAGCTTTTGTCCACCCGATAATTTCGAATTTTCCGCCGAAACTGTCACTTCGTTTTACGGCGTACTTTTCTGCCTGAGATACCTCTGTCCAGGAGATTTTTATACCCTTTCCGTCAGCAGCACCGCAGGAAATTATTTTCGGGCAGGAGTCAAGTTTTTTAAGTCTTTTTTTCATATATATCTTCCACTGCAAAAAAGCCTTGCAGTTGTTCCTTTCTGAATATTATCTTTCCGAAAGAAGTGATGCGCTTTCTTTATCAAGGAAAACTGTTACGTCGGAATGAAGTTTGAGAATTGAAGCGGGACACGCTGAAGTAACTTCGCCTTCAACGAGAGCCTTGACAGCCTTGGCTTTGCTCGTTCCCGTTGCAATAAGAATAATCTTTCTGCTTCTCATAATGTCGCCGATGCCCATTGTCAGTGCATATTCAGGCATAGTATCGCCGACGGCTTCAAAATATTTTCTGTTTGAGTCAATGGTGCTTTGTGTGAGTTTTACGGCAAAGGGTCTGTCGGCAAATTTTTCCCCGGGCTCGTTGAAACCGATGTGGCCGTTAGTACCGATACCGAGAAGTTGCACGTCAATGCCGCCGCACTCCTTAATTTTGTTATAGTATCTTTCACATTCTTCTTCGATATTCTCTGCCTGACCTGAAAGGAAGTTGACCTTATCAAAGTTGACGTCGGTTTTACCGAAAAGGTTTTCTTTCATAAAGTAGAAATAACTGTTGACGTTTTCTCTTGAAAGACCAACATATTCGTCAAGGTTAAAGGTTGTTATGTGTTTAAGAGAAACCTCACCGTTTTCGTATTTTTCGATAATTCTTTTATAGGTTTCAACAGGTGATGCGCCCGTAGCAAAGCCGATTACACTGCCGTGATTTTTTTCAATCTGTTTTATAATCATGTCAGATGCCTGTTTTGAAATTTCAAGGGCATTTTCAAGAACTATAACTCTCATTTTTATTTCTCCTTGTCTTTGAATGTTTCTCTGACTTATATAATATCACAGTATTTATATTTTTTCAATGATTTTAAAACTGTGAATATTGTTTTTTTAGTTGGTTTTATGTTAAAATGTTAAAGTAAAAGAAAAAAACAGGAAAGAGATGATTTTATGCGACCCGGATTCGGACCGCCGATTTCACAAGCCAGCGAAAAGTTGAAGGTACCAAAACCGAAAACTTTAAAAGAAGTGCCCTCCTATCTTAAAAAGACCGTAGGCGGCACTCTTTACAGACTCCTTTACATTTTCCGTCTTGTGTGGGAGGCACAGCCCTTCCTTCTGATATTTATGATTTTTATGGCTCTCTATAACGGCTTTATGCCCCTTGCAGGTACGGTTATTACCGCAAGTCTGCTGGAAGCGGTTGTACAGAGTTTTACGGGGGAAAGCAACATTATACTGCCCCTTCTTCTCCAATTCGGCTATCTTTTCCTCAACTCCCTGACTTCGAGTATCAACAACATTGTTACTCAGGTTGCAGGTGAAAAAGTTACAAATCACGTCAAGGTCAAGATTATGACCAAGGCAAAGGAAATTGACATTGCCTGCTTTGATATGCCCGATTTTTACGAGAAACTTGAAAACGCCAACAGAGAAGCAGGTATGCGCCCGATTAACATTCTGCGTGCCACCTTTGAACTGGTTTCAAAGGCAATTTCAATGGTCAGTTATTTTGCGGTGCTTATGGTTATTCTGAAGACTCTGCCCTCGGTGAGTATTGTTTTCTTTATCGCATTTATTGCTCTGACGGTTATAAGTGCTCTCGTTTCTTTCTACTTCCGCAAAAAGAATTTCAGATATATGTTCCACCGTTCCAAAGACCGCCGACAGATGAACTATTACAGCGACCTTATGGTTAACAAGGATATGGTCAAGGAAATCCGCCTTTTCGACCTTTCCGATTTACTCATAGGCAAATATAAAAACGTTTTCTCCGGCTACATAAAGGGACTTCGCAGTCTTTTCTGGCAGGAAGGTGCGGCAAACATTCTCCTCGCCCTTGCCACAACGGTGATGAACGGCGCCCTTTTCTATATGATCGCAACAAACATCACCAAAATCGGTGACTACTCCCTTTATACAGGGGCTCTCAACGCAATTGCAACGGGTCTTGCGGCTCTTATTACCACCACTTCGAGTATTTACGAAGGCTCACTTTTCATTGACAATATGATTAGTTTCATGAAGCAGGAAAAGACCGTCGTGCCCACGACTCAAACTCCCGCCATACCCGAGTATTGCAAAGGACATACCATTGAACTGCGCAACGTTTCTTTCAGGTATCCGGGCGGTCAGAAAGACGTTATCAGGAATATGAATCTGACTCTTAAAGCAGGCGACACCGTTGCTCTTGTGGGTCTTAACGGTGCAGGTAAGACTACTCTTATCAAACTTATCACAAGGCTTTACGACCCCACCGAAGGTCAGATACTCCTTGACGGCACAGATATCAAAGAATACGATCTGAAAGCCCTTTACGCCCTTTACGGCATCATCTTCCAGGACTTCGGAAAGTACGCCGATACGGCAGGCAACAACATCGCTTTCGGTAAGGCTTCAAAAGAGGCAGACATAAAGCAGATTGAAAAAGCCGCCGCTCATTCGGGTGCAAATGTATTTATTGAGGCTATGCCCGAAAAGTACGATACACCGCTTACGAGATATTTTGAAAGCGAAGGCAGAGAACTTTCCATCGGTCAGTGGCAGAAACTTTCCGTTGCAAGAGCCTTCTACTCCGATGCGGATATCCTCATTCTTGACGAGCCTACGGCTTCTCTTGATGCAATTGCAGAGCAGGAGATTTACAGTCAGTTTGACGCACTGCGCAAAGGAAAGACAAGTATTTTTGTTTCGCACCGTCTTTCTTCGGCAACGTCGGCAGACAAGGTTGTCGTTCTTGAGGAAGGTCAGGTTGTGGAGGAAGGCACCCATGATGAACTTATGGCGCTTCACGGCAAGTATCACAAGTTGTTTTCAACCCAGGCAGCACGTTATCAGGGCAAGTCGGCTGCACAGGCAGTTG
>CAYNIN010000126.1:0-3916 GCA_964397395.1 uncultured Faecalibacterium sp. | reverse complement strand
ATTCACAACATTTTTTACTTTTTGCTATTGACTTTTAATAGTTAGTCTTTCTTATTTCTTCAGTTCAAGAGCTTTCTTAACTTTTGAAACAATATTTTCTGCATCAAGACCGTAAATCTTGAGAAGTTCAAGAGCAGGACCTGATTTACCGAAGGTATCGTTAACACCAAGACGAAGTACGGGTACGGGGCACTCCTCTGAAAGAACTTCACATACTGCACTTCCGAGACCGCCGATAATGCTGTGTTCTTCGGCAGTTACAATAACGCCGGTTTCTTTTGCGGCTTTGATAACTATATCCTTGTCGATAGGCTTGATTGTGTGAATGTTTATTACTCTTGCATCTACACCCTCTGCTTTAAGAGTTTCCGCAGCAATAAGAGCCTCGTTAACCATAAGACCTGTTGCTATGATTGTAACATCTTTACCGTCTTTGAGAGTAACTCCTTTGCCGAGTTCAAACTTATAATCTTCGCTGTTTACACGGGGTACTGCAAGTCTGCCGAAACGCATATAAACGGGGCCGTTATGGTCTGCGGCGGCAAAAACTGCCTGCTTTGCTTCCACATCGTCGGCAGGGTTAATAATAACCATATTAGGTATTGAACGCATAAGAGCAATGTCTTCACAGCACTGATGACTTGCACCGTCTTCGCCGACGGAAATACCAGCATGGGTAGCGCCGATTTTAACATTAAGTTTCGGATAAGCAATTGAGTTTCTCACCTGCTCAAAGGCTCTTCCTGCGGCAAACATTGCAAAAGAGGAAGCGAAAACAGTGTAACCCGTTGTTGCAAGACCTGCTGCAATACCCATCATATTACCTTCGGCAATACCGCAATCAATAAATTTATCGGGATGTTCTTTCTTAAAAGCAATTGTTTTGGTGGCTTTTGCAAGGTCAGCATCAAGAACGAGTACATCGTTTCTGTTTGAGCCGAGTTCTTTTAAAGCAGCACCGTAAGCATCTCTTGTTGCGCATTTAATTACATCTGCCATAATTACGCCTCCAATTCTGCAAGAGCCTTATCTAACTCTGCCATTGCAATTTCATACTGCTGTGCATTGGGTGCCGAACCGTGCCAATCACACTGATCTTCCATAAAGGAAACACCCTTACCTTTAACGGTATTTGCGACAATGCAGGTGGGCTTATCTTTACAGTTTTTAGCATTTTCAAAGGCTTCTTCAATCTGCGAGAAGCAATGACCGCAAATTTCAACAACATTCCAACCGAATGCTTCAAACTTTTCTTTTACGGGATAAGGTGAGTTAACTTCTTCACAACTGCCGTCAATCTGAAGTCTGTTGGCATCAACGATAGCAACGAGATTATCAAGTTTTTTGTTACCTGCAAACATTGCAGCTTCCCACACCTGACCTTCTTCGATTTCACCGTCACCAAGAATAGTGTAAACTCTGAAGTCTCTGCCTTGAAGTTTAGCACCGAGAGCCATACCGACTGCAGCTGAAATGCCCTGACCGAGAGAACCGGTACTCATATCAACACCGGGTGTGTATCTCATGCTGGGATGTCCCTGAAGGATTGAATCGGGTTTTCTTAATGTTTCGATAAGGTCAACGGGGAAAAATCCTTTATGAGCCAAAGCCGCATAAAGTGCGGGGGCAGTGTGACCTTTCGAGAGAACAAATCTGTCTCTGTTTTCATCGTTAGGTTTTGCAGGGTCAACATTCATCTCTGCAAAATAGAGATAAGTAATAAGTTCAGCAATTGAAAGCGAACCGCCGGGATGACCCGACTTTGCGTTAAAAGTACCTTCAATAACACCTTTTCGTACTTTAACGGCAAGTTTTTTGAGTTCAAGTTTTTGATCTGCTTGCATCATTTTTCTCCTTTGTTTAATTAACTGTGGTTTTCGATAAGATAATCTATTAAATCAGCAACTGCGCCGAAATTACAGTGACAAGTTACAAGTTTGGATATGGCTTTCATATCGTCGGGAGCCTGACCGCAACATGCAGGAAAACCGACGCTTTTAAGCATTTCCCAATCGTTATAATAGTCACCGATAGCGGCAGTATTTTCTTTTTTAATACCTAAAAGTTCGGCAAGTCTTAAAACAGCCTTACCTTTGTTGGTATCTTCGTTCACCATCTCATAACTGCATACAGATGAAAACATAAGATTTTCAGTTGAATCTGATATTGAACGGATATACTTATCAAGACTTTTCATTTCAAAAGGATAACCTGTATATATTACTTTATACCAGTTTTCTTTCGGAATCTTATCAAAATTGTAAAAATATTTTACAGGCAACTTGGCATTTACAGCAAGGATTCTTGCAGGAAGGGAAGGTCTGAAAATATAAACATATTTATCAGAAATAACCTGAAATGCAACCGTCGGAAACTTCCTTATCGTCTTTCTGACAATTGCAATACACTTTTCGTTAAGAGGGCTCGACCATACCATTTTTTCTTCGGCATAGTCATATATACCAGCGCCGTTCATAACAATGGCTTTACCGTCGGGGATATTGAGCCGTTTATAGTGCTTACGCATGGAGGCGGGTGACCTGCCTGATGCCAAAGTGAAATTACCTTTATATTCGTTAATGTACTTCTGCACTGCATCATAGTTCCGCTTGACAAGATGACGGGATTTATCATTTATCGTTCCGTCAATATCAGATGCAATAAGCCAATGCGACATTAAAACTTTTTCATCAGTCATTTTTTAGCCTCCTTAAAAAATCTGTGAAATAATCGGGTAATTCACTTTTAATTTCTATATACTCCCTTGTTCTCGGATGTTTAAAGCCTATAAGTCCGGCATGAAGACACTGACCGCCAAGGGATTCAATAACCTTTTTGGGCCCGTAAACCGCATCACCTGCAACGGGATGTCCGATATACGACATATGAACTCTTATCTGATGCGTTCTGCCCGTTTCAAGCCTAAGTCCCAGGTGAGTAAAACCGTCATAAGTATTGATAACTCGGTAATGTGTGACAGCCTCTTTTGAATTTTTAGGCGTAACAGTCATTTTCTTGCGGTCAACGGGGTGCCTGCCGATAGGTGCATTAACGGTACCTTCCTCGGTTTTGAACTTGCCGTAAACAACGCTCTGATATTCCCTCGTGAACGAATGTGCCTTAATCTGCTCGGCGAGAGAGATGTGAGCGAAATCGTTTTTTGCAACAATTAAAAGTCCGCTTGTATCTTTATCAATGCGGTGAACTATACCCGGTCTTATAACTCCGTTGATACCCGAAAGGGAGCCTTTACAATGATAGAGCAAAGCATTTACGAGAGTGCCTTCATAGTTTCCTGCAGCGGGGTGAACTACCATACCTTTCTTCTTGTTGACAACGAGAAGGTCGGAGTCTTCATACATTATTTCAAGAGGTATGTTTTCAGCCTTGACTTCTAAATCACGGGGCTTAGGTACGGTAACAACAATTCTGTCACCGTTTCTGACCTTGTAATTTTTGGTGATAATCAGTGAATTGACCCTTACATTCCCCTCATCAATGAGTTTCTGTGCGGCAGAACGGCTTAATTCTTCGCACTCACCACTGATTATTTTATCAATTCTTTCACCGGCTTTTTCTTCAGTTACAAGGATAATATGAGCGTTAACCATTTAAGCCTTCTCTTTCTTTTTACGGGCATCTTTTATAATCTGATAAATTTCATAAAACAACAGCAGAAAAGAAGCGCAGGTTATGAAACAATCAGCAAAATTAAAAATGTAAAAATCGATAAACAAAACTTCAATATAGTCTATTACAAAACCGTTAAAAACTCTGTCAATTATGTTACCGATACCCCCTGCCGCAATTAAAACCAAACATACATATTCGACATTCGGTTTCATCTTGCCCGACAGAATAACGCCGATTATTATAACCATGCAAATGAGCGAAAGCACCGTCATAATCTCAATTC
>CAYNIN010000125.1:0-3939 GCA_964397395.1 uncultured Faecalibacterium sp. | reverse complement strand
CTCATTTTTTACGCCACATACTTCTTAAGTCTGCCCACAAGTACCTTTACAATTGGGAAACTTACAATTGAGAGAAGCACACCCTTAACGCCGTTGAGAGCCGTTGCAGACCATACCGCCGCCATAAGTGTGGGGTTGTCAAGTTCGATACCGAGGAAGTGTCGGAAAAATAAAGGTGCCACAAGATAGTTAGCCACAAAGCCGACGGTAACGATAAACACCGCACCTACGGCAGAAGAAACAAGCAGAGCTTTATTTTCCTTATCTTTCATCTTACGGTAAACAAAGGCAAAGGGCACTGTGTAAGCACAACCGACAATGAAATTCATAAGATTGCCGAAGCCCATCTGAGTACCGAGACCCTTAACGGCAAGTTCGATGATATTCTTGAGAAGTTCGATAACCACCGCAGTCCAGGGACCGTAGACGACACCTGCAAAAAGAGCGGGAATATCGCTGAAGTCCATTTTCAGATGGGACATAGCGGGAAACACGGGAAACTCAAGGAGCATGAGCACAAGGCTTATTGCCGTAAGCATAGCAACAATACAAATGTGTAAAATACTGTTTTTCTTCATAAACATTTCTCCTAAATTTATTTAAAACACTTCAAGAGAAAAGCCTGCAGTAAAAATACCGCAGGCGAAAAATACTGAAAATGTATTTTCTCTTCTTTCATCCGGACTATGACCGTCGGCTTCGGAATCGCACCGAATCAACCTTTAAAGGCTCGTGGGCTGTAACCACCGGTGAGGACTTGCACCTCGCCCTGAAGATATTTTATGGTAATATCATAACACCCTGTAATGCGTTTGTCAAGTTTTATCTTTCATCGGAAAGTACCGCATGGGCACACTTTATACCGTCAACACCTGCGGAAACTATACCGCCTGCGTAACCTGCACCTTCACCGCAAGGGTAAAGACCTCTGATGTTGGTCTGAAAAAGGTCGTCACGGATTATTCTGACGGGAGAAGAACTTCTCGTTTCGGGAGCAGTCAGCACTGCATCGGGCAGAGCAAAACCGGAAAGTTTTTTATCCATCTGCACAATAGCGTCTGCCATAGTGTCCGTAACTTTTTTAGGAAGAACCTGACGTATGTCCGAGGGAGTTACTCCCGTGGGACAAGAGGGATTAACAAAAGAAAGGTGTGTGGATTTTTTATCCGAGAGAAAATCACCGACAAGTTGACAGGGAGCACGGTAATCGCCGCCACCCAGAATGAAGGCTTTCTGCTCCATCTGTTTCTGCAAATCGAAGCCCGAAAGCACGTGTTCCGAGGGAAAATCCTCGGGATAAACATTGACAAGAAGCGCCGAGTTGGAATTTTCTCCGTCACGTGCCCATTCGCTCATACCGTTAACCACAACGCCGCCCTTTTCGCTTGTAGCCGCAACAACGGTACCGCCGGGACACATACAGAAAGTGTACGCTCCCCTTTCGTGAGCACCGTGACAGGCAAGTTTATAGTCTGCGGCACCGAGAGCCTTGTGCCCTGCAAAAGAGCCGTACTGTGCCTTGTCGATAAGTTCTCTGGGGTGTTCAATTCTCGCACCGACAGAAAAAGGCTTCTGCATCATCTGTATACCCTTTGCATAAAGCATTTTAACCGTATCTCTTGCCGAATGTCCAACGGCAAGAATTGCGGTGTCCGTTTCAAAGTCGATACTTCTCCCCTTTTCTTCATAAGTCACGCCCTGAACGGAGCCGTTATAAATTATAATATCCGTCAGTTTACATTCAAACTTAACTTCGCCGCCGAGAGAGATTATCTCCTGACGCATACTCTTGACAACACCTGCAAGTTTATCCGTACCGATGTGAGGTTTGCCCGAATAAAGAATTTCTTCAGGTGCACCGTGCTCGTAAAATTCAAGAAAAACCTGACGGCAGTAGGAACTTTTTATACCCGTTGTAAGTTTGCCGTCGGAGAAAGTACCTGCACCGCCCTCGCCGAACTGTACGTTGGAAGTTTCGTCAAGTATGCTCTTGGTAAAGAAGGTGTTTACGTCTTTGGTACGGGCGTCAACATCTCTGCCACGTTCAAGAACAAGAGGCTTAAGACCTGCCCTTGCAAGAATGAGGGCAGCAAAAATACCTGCAGGGCCAAATCCCACAACAACAGGTCTGAAATCAGACTTTCTTTTCACTTCGGGCATAACATACTCATAAGGCTCAACAACGGAAACCTTCGCCGAATTTATTCTTTTAACAATCTTTTCCTCGTCGCCTGCAACTTCAACGTCAACGGTGTAGCAGAAAAATATGTTGTCCTTTTTTCTGCAGTCAACACTCTGACGCATAACTGTCATTGATTTAATCTGTTCATCTTTTAATTTAAGTATCTTTTTACAGGCAGAAAACAAATCCTCTTTACCTGCGTCAAGGCTTTGTTTTACCTCGTTAATTCTTATCATTTTTGTCACCTTTTACTTTTTTATAAGGCTTTCGCCGCAAAGTCTTCCGCTTGACCACGCCCAGTGAAGATTATAACCGCCGCAAAGTCCGTCAACATTTAACAGTTCACCGCAACAGTAAAGACCTTTCACTTTCTTTGACCGTAGAGTATCACTGTCAAATTCTCTTGTATCGGCACCGCCCGAAACTACCTGTGCCTCCTCAAAGCCTTTTACGTCCTTTATTTCAAAAGGCAGATTTTTTGCCTTTTCTGCAATCTTATCAATGTCATTTTCAGTGAGCGTGCCCACCTCATCACTAACAGAAAGACCGCAATTTTTGATTATCACCTCGCCGATTTTCTTGGGCATAAATCCGGAAAGAAGATTTTCGCACTTCATCTTTCTGTCGTGAGAAACGATTTTTTTAATAAGGTCAGACACCTCTTTATACTCAAAGTTCGGTATCATATCGCAACAGACCTTTATATCACTGCCCACGCACCTTGTAACATAAGCAGAAAGTTGCATAACGGCAATACCCGAAAGTCCGTAGTCTGTAAAGAGGAGTTCGCCGCTTACCTCCGACATCTTTTTACCGCCGATAAACAAAGCCAGGTCACACTTGTGACGTATACCCTTGAGTTGCTTTACATATTTATTATCCGCAACAACGAGTTTAGTCAATGACGGGCGTGGCTTTATAACGTTATGACCGAAGTTATGAAGTAAATCGTAGCCGTTGAAACCTTTTACCGAGGCTTTACTGCCAAGGGCAAGTACCACCTTATCGGCTTTGAAGCAGTCGCTTTCAAAAACTTTGCCAACCTTTTTAATCCGTGTAATCTGAGAGCCACAAACAGTTTTAACCCCGAGTCTTTCGCATTCAAGGCGCAGAGCATCAAGAACGCCCGATGCCTGATTGCTCAAGGGATAAATTCTGCCCTCCTCGTCACTTCGGGTATAAAGACCCATTGAAGCAAAAAATTCAAGATTGCTTTTAACATCGAACTTTGCAAGAGCGTTTCGGGTAAAGTCATTGTCACCGAAATATCGGACATTTTCATTTTCGTTCATCATATTGCATCTGCCGTTACCCGTTGCAAGAATTTTTCTGCCCACACGGTCGTTTGCCTCATAGACAGTTATCTCGGCTTTTTCGCCCTTTTCTTTTGCGCTTCTTGCTGCAGTAATTGCACAGGTAAGGCCTGATGCACCGCCGCCGATTATTGCAATCTTCATTTTTTCACCTCCGATGCTGTTTCAGTATATTGTATCACAAGAATGTGTAATACACAAGGAAATTTTTAAATTTTGACTTGTAGTAATTGTCTTGAATTGTGAGGCTGCATTAGTAACCGTCAGACGACTGCTTTTATTTCTGCCGTGGTTGAAACATCTATGTTCTACCCGCTCATGCCGCCGGGGCACTTACTTTGGCATTAAGGTTTGCGTTGTTGGATTTATGGCGTGATGCTTTTATTTCCGCCGTGGTTGAAACATCTATGTTCTACTCGCTCATGCCGCTTGGGCACTTACTTT
>CAYNIN010000124.1:0-4007 GCA_964397395.1 uncultured Faecalibacterium sp. | reverse complement strand
TCGCCTGAAAGGCAATGATTCATAATCAACGTGACGTGGGAGGTGCCGTCCTCTGCGGCTTCATTTAAAGGGACAATTTTTTACAATGCCCCACTTACCAACTTGACAAAACCACCGAAGTATCATATCATTATTATATATGGAAACAAGGAGGTCAGTTCATGGCTTTTGTAACGGCATTTTCAAGAGTTGTTCTTCCCGGAATAGCCCTTATTATTTTTATAAAATGTATCCTTGCCCTCTGGCTCGGACACCCGAAAGAAAAAACCTACGGATATATTATAGATATGCTTTCGGGGGAAAGGTACGCCCTTAATATGTGGGAAACCTCCATCGGCAGAGCCGCAAGTTGCGACATTACGGTGTCCTACGATACCGTTGCAAGAATACAGGCAGTTTTCACAAGACGAATTGACGGCTGGTATATCTATGACATCGCTCCCAAAAGCGGTATCAAGGTAAACGGCACAAAGGTTGAAAAGAAGCAGACCGTTCAGAACGGCGACATTATCACTCTGGGCAGTATAAAATTCCGCTTTGAAGTTGTCGATGACCCCGTTGTAAGAGTCGGTAAAAAGAAAAAGAACAACAAGGCAAAAGGCAGTGCCCCTGCGGCAAATCAGCCCCCTCATAACACTCCTGTATATGATATTGACAGAAGAACGGACTTGGCAAAAGAAAACGACTACGGTGACGGCAATTCCTACACCGTTGATACACCCGACAGAGAAGAAAGAGAAAAGCCGAAAGGGCCTTCCCAACCGAAAATCGTCAACAAAGATACGGGTGAAGCCTTTATTCTTTGCGGAAACGAAGTTACCATCGGTTCGGGCAGACGCTCGGATATACGTCTTTCTTCAAGAGAAACGGCAAAAAATCACGCAATACTTATTCTTTATGAAGACGGCTGGGCAATTGACGATGTTTCGGGCGAAAAGGGTACTTACCTCAACGGCAGAAAAGTTACCTCGCCGCAACTCCTCTTTGAAGGAGATATAATAGCCCTTGGTGACGAGCGCCTGTTTTTTGAAGCAGGCAGAAAAATGTAAAGGAGGGGAACTATGGCAAGAATACACAGACAGGAAAACTTATCTTCAGGCGATAAAATCCGCCGTAAATTCAAATACGTAGACCGTTCCTTCGTCCTTTTCTGGATGACTTTCTTTCAGTTCATCTCTTTTATCCCCGTAGTTATCAGTGACGGTAAATTCCACTTTTCAATCGCCTTTGCCCTTATCGGCTATATCGCATTTGAATGGTTTTATGTGGGCGTGATGCACTTCGTTCTCAAAAAGGTAAACTTTGAACTTGAGTTTATCGCATTCTTTTTAAGCGGTATCGGTCTTTGCTTTATCGCAAGTGTGCAGGGGTCTTCCGCTATGCTTAAGCAACTCATTACCGTTCTTCTCGGTATTGTGGTTTACGATATACTTTTATGGTTTCTCACCGACGTAAAAAGGGTTATGGCGGTCAGAACACCCCTTGCAATTTTCTCTTTTCTCTTTCTTGCGGCAGGTTTTGTATATATCAGATTTTTTGTCGGTGCCATTAACGGCGCTTATAACTGGATGTATATAGGCGGTATCTCCGTTCAGCCTGCGGAACTTGTGAAAATAGCCTTCGTTTTCGTCGGCGCCGCATCTCTTGATAAATTGCTGACATCGAAGAACATCTATATGTTTATCCTTTTTGCAATGGGCTGTATAGGTATACTTTTCCTTATGAAAGACTTCGGTACGGCACTGATTTTCTTCTTCACTTTCATCGTTATATCCTTTATGCGCTCGGGCGATTTGCGTACCATAATTTTCATCTGTGCCGCCGCCCTTATCGGTGCAATACTCATCATCTATTTCAAGCCCACCGTTGCGGCACGTTTTGCCGTTTACCGTCACGTATGGGAAGATATGTACGGCAGAGGTTATCAGCAGACACGTGTTCTCATTTACGCAGTAAGCGGAGGTTTCTTCGGTCTGGGTGTGGGCAACGGCTGTCTGAGAAACGTCTATGCCTCCACAACGGACCTTATCTTCGGTCTTGTCTGCGAAGAAATGGGTATTCTCATTGCGGTGGCAATAGTTGTGGCCTTCGCTTCAATTGCAATTTACGCTATGATAAGTTCACGCTCGGCACCCTCAACCTTTTATTCAATTTCTGCCTGTGCTGCGGCGGCAATGATACTTTTCCAGATATGCCTTAACATTTTCGGTATAACGGATATACTGCCGCTGACGGGCGTAACTCTGCCTTTCGTAAGTCAGGGCGGTTCGAGTATGATTTGTTCCTGGGCACTTTTCGCCTTTATAAAAGCCGCCGACGTCAGAACTTACCCAAGGCTTTACAAGACAAACTAAAGGAGGAAGATTATGAAAAGTATTACAAGAAGAACATATATCGTAATTTTCCTTGTTGTAGCCTTTTTTGCGGGTCTGGGTTTTATGCTTTACTCTTTTTATACCGAAGGTTCCGTATGGGTGGCAAGTAAAGCAAACAATCACATTTATTCAAACGGTGTTCTTACCGTTGCAGGCACGGTCTACGACAGAAACGGCAAAGTCCTCGTTTCAACGGTAGACGGGGAAAGAGTTTATAACGAGTCCCTTGCAGTACGGCGCTCCACACTCCACGTGGTAGGTGATGCCTCGGGCTTTATCGCAACGGGCGTACAGACTCTCTATAAGTCAACTCTTATCGGTTACAGTTTCCTCGGCGGCATATACGGCTCCGACACCAACGATATGAAACTGACAATTGATGCCGATGTTTCTGCCACCGCCTATAACGCTATGAACGGCAACAAGGGTACGGTTATTGTCTATAACTATCAGACGGGCGAAATTATCACAATGGTTTCCGCACCCAATTATGACCCGAAAAATAAACCGCAGGATATTGATACGGACACTTCGGGAAAATACGACGGTATTTATCTCAACAGAGCAATATCAGGTGTCTTCACTCCCGGCTCAACTTTCAAGGTGGTAACTGCCATTTGTGCAATTGAGAATATCCCGGGAGTTACGGAAAGAACTTTCAAGTGTACGGGTAAATATACTACGGGTGACGGCAAGGGCGACGGCGATGTTATCTGTAACGGCACTCACGGCACGCTTACCTTTGAACGAGCACTCAACGTTTCCTGCAACAGTGTCTTTTCACAACTTGCCGTGGAACTCGGCGGGGAAAAACTCACCCGTACCGTAAGGGAACTCGGCTTTAACAAGAGCGTTTCTTTCGGCAAAATCTCAACGGTAAAAAGTACCTTCAGCCTTTCGGGCAGTACTAACCTTGATATAGGCTGGGCAGGTATCGGACAGTACACAACCCTTATCAACCCCTTGCAGATGCTTACATTTATGGGCGCCATCGCAAATTCGGGTACGGCGGTAAATCCCTACCTTGTAGAAGATGACAGTGTGGTTTCCGCAATAAAGGGAAGCCTTAATACCAACGTTAATATAAACGCAGAAACGGCAACTCTGATGCGTGACCTTCTTCGCTCAAATGTTAAGAATTACTACGGCGACAGCAAGTTCCCCGGACTTGAGATGTGCGGAAAGACGGGTACTGCCGAAGTTGCAGGTGAGAAAAGTCACGGCTGGTTTGTCGGCTTTTCCTATGACACAAACTTCCCCTATGCGATTGTTGTCTGCCTTGAAAACGGCGGCAATGCACTTTATAATGCAGTGCCCGTTGCGAATAAGGTTATGCAAGCAGTGGCGAAGATGAAGTAAGAGGTAAGAAGTAATAGTGAATAAGTGCGGTCGCAGGGAAACTTGCGGCTGCTTTTTTGTGGGTGTCTGCGGAGTTGGGTGGGCAGGGAAGGCGAAGTCCGTCGATTGTAAACCTCTCCGCAACAACCGATTTAATTTATCGGTGATACCTTTGCTTCTACTCGTGAGCCTGCATTATTAACCGTCAGTCGCCTGCTTTTATTTCCGCCATAGTGCCTACATCTATGTTCTACTCGCTCATGCCGCTTGGGCACTTACTTTGGCTCCGGGGAG
>CAYNIN010000123.1:0-4019 GCA_964397395.1 uncultured Faecalibacterium sp. | reverse complement strand
CTGTCAGTCGCATTCCTTTCGGAGTGTGACTTTGTTTTTTGCATTGGTTAAGTTTTCGTTTGTGAATTTCCATGCATATTTAAGTGTTTTTATCTTGACAAATGCTTTTTGACGTGTTATATTAACTGTGATATCAGTGATAGCACAGTTATCACACCAAGTTTGCGCAAAATTTTAAAAGGAGAAAATCTATGATAGCTATCGACTTGCATTCACGTGTTCCTGTCTATGAGCAGATTAAAGAGCAGATTATCTGGCTTATCAATTCGGGTGTTTATACTCCCGACACCAGACTGCCCTCTATCCGTTCATTAGCAAGCGAACTCAAACTCAATGTCAACACGGTTAAAAGAGCCTTTTCGGAACTCGAAGCAAAGGGCGTTGTCTATTCCCTTCAGGGCAAGGGCGTTTTTGTCAGTCCTTTTTATGACGGAAACAATGCCCTTAAAAAAGAGGCACTTAACAATCTTTCAACCGCACTTCGCTCGGCAAGGGCAAAGGGCGTTACCAAAGAGGAAATTTCTGACCTTGTTGACGAAACTTTTCTTCTGAAACAGGTGAAATAATAATGATTGAAGTTAAAGGCGTAACCAAAAAATTCGGTGGCTTCACTGCCATTGAGGATATTTCCTTTATGGTTGAGGACAGTTCGATTTACGGGCTTATCGGCTACAACGGCGCAGGTAAAACCACCCTTTTAAAAACGGCGGCAGGCATCTACAAGCCGGACAGCGGCAAGGTACTTTTAGACGGTGAAAACAGTTATGACAACGGCGATGTGAGAGAGAAACTTTTCTATATCCCCGACGATATGTACTTTGTGACTAACTCCACCGTTGAAAGTATGGCAAAGTTTTATAAAGGGATGTACTCTTCCTTTGACGAGGAACTGTTTGACAGAATTCTCGCTCTATTTTCGCTTAACAAAAGGGCGAGGCTCCGCTCCTTTTCAAAGGGTATGAAAAGGCAGGCGGAAATTGCCTTTGCTCTTGCATCCCGTCCCGATTTTATGCTTCTTGACGAGGTTTTTGACGGTCTTGATCCGCAGAAAAAGGAAACCTGCAAAAATCTTTTTCTTGAATATATTGCAGAAAGCAAGTGCAGTATAATCATTTCGAGCCACAGCCTCAGTGACCTTAGCGGAATCTGCGACCATGTGGGACTTGTCAACGGCAAAAAACTAACCTTTTCCTGCAGTATTGACGATATCCCCACGGTGAACAGAAAGTTCCGAATTATTTTTTCCGCACCCGTAGAAAAAGAGGTGCTCGAGGCTCTGCCCGTCAAAAAACTTCAGGTGCAGGGTAACGGCGCATTCTTCCACGTTCTCGGTGCAGATAACCTTAAAAAAGTCCAGCAGGCAATGCAGACCCTGCCCGTAGCAGAAATCAAACCCACCTCAATGACCCTTGAGGAAGTATTTTTAAGTGAAATGGAGGATGAAGGCAATGACCTGCAGCAAATCTTTACAAAATAAGGCCCCTTTCTATGACTTAAAGCGTTGCTTTTGTTCTCTGTGGCTTTTTCCGACGGTGGCAATGCTTGTTTTCGGTGCAGTCTGCCTTAGTGAAACGATGTGGCAGGCAAGATACTGGGGTGACTATAAGTATGTAATATTGAGCCAGGGGGGTTCTGAATTTTTTCTCTACTCCCTTCTCTATCTTGCCTGCGGTGCAATGACGGCGCTTCACGCTTTTTCTTTCCTTTTCTCAACAAAAAAATGCAATGTTTATCTTTCATTGCCCCTTACAAGAAAGGAACTTTACCGCAACAGACTGCTTTCGGCACTGCCCTTTATGCTTATGAGCGTTGTTCTGCCGATGGTTGTTTCTTACATCGGCAACAGCATCAACTACACCGTAACACCCGAATGTGTCATCGCAATGATTTTCATTGCCCTTGCACTTCTTAGTTTAATGCTTTTAGGTTTCGGTATCGGCTCGGTTTTTGCCGTAAGTGTAGGCAATATTTTTGAAGCCGCGGCTTATTCGGCATTGGGAATTTTTCTGCCCTTGACCCTTTTATACTCTGTTGAAACAATAATGGAAAACCTGATTAACGGTGCCCCGATTTCAAGAAACTGGCACGGTCGCTTTGCCGCCTACTGTATACAGCCTGCAACAATGTTTAAAAGGGCAGACCCTATTCAGAGTTTCGAGACCGTCGTACATAACATTGCATATCAGATGGTTGACGCCCAAACACCCACGGCGGCGGATTTTATGCCCATGATTGCCTGGTTTGTTGCCTTTGCACTTTTAACCGTTCTTGCTTCAAAACTTCTCATCAAAAGAAAAGCAGAAACTGCAGGTGCCTTCGGCAGCAGTAAGGCTTCGGTCATTTTTGCTGCGGCGATGCTTTCTCTTATTGTCTTTGCGGTTGTAACAACCCTTGCCGATAAAGCAAGACTGCTCGTTACGCTTCTTTGCATTATTCTCCCTGCGCTGATTTACATAGGTGTTGTGATATTGGCTTTTCGCAATAAGGACGACATCAGGCGCAATTTCAAGGGTATGGCAGTTGCGGCGGTACTGAGCATAATTGTGCTTGTATCCTGCAATACGGAGTTTTTCGGTCATTACACAGGCATTCCCGAAAAAGATGATGTTGAATCCGTAATCCTTTGCCCTGCGGCAAGTGCCGACTTTTTCAAGGAAGATAGTTTTGAAGGCGGATCCTTGAACTATTCACCCGGTCTTTACGGAAAACTGACAACGGAATCCGACATTGAATTTGCTCTTGACCTTCATGAAAAAACAGTAAAGAGTCTCAATGAGGGCGACAACAACATCGGCTTTGTTTACAAACTCAAGGACGGCAGAGTTCTTGTCAGATATTACCGCAACGTTTCAGCAAAAACGGCAGACGAGAGTCTTAAGGTGGTTGAAACCGACTGGTACAGAGAAACGGTTTATACTATGCTGACAACGGAAAACTATGATGTTGACAAAGCAGAGATAGATCTTGGCATGATTGATCCCGAAGCAAGCAACTATGAAACTGAGGAATGGGAAAGAGCGGCAGACCTTATAGGAATTCGTGATGAATTTTCAAAATTACCCATAATCCTCTGCAATTCAACACTCACAAAGGGTGAACTTCTTGAAAAAATAATGAGCCAAAAGGAACTTTCCGAATTCAAAAAGGTTATGGCACAGGAACTTGTCACACTTTCGGCAGAGGAGGTATTTTATCCGAAAGAGAAGATACTCTTTTACCTTACTTACACAACGGAATATGAGGAAAGTAATGACGGACTTTCCTTCGCACCCAATTTTTACCGTTTTATCCCCGTTTACCCCTCGATGACAAAAACTCTTGAATTTCTTTCAAAGTATAACATCAACCTTGAAGATGTTACCGCCGAGGATATAAAGAGAATTAAGGTTGTACCCTATAAAACCGTATTGAAAAACAGCACGAGGGCAAACACGGATATTTTCTATGCCGTTGATAAAAGAATGATAATTGAGCGAATTGAAGGTACAGAAGACAACAACTACTATTCTGACTATTCTGACTTTGAAAGAAAAAACGGAAAGGATATAATTCTTTACGAGGACAGAGCAACGATTGAAAAATTCTTCAGTTCCTTCCGTGGTGCTTATGCACCCGTTGACAATGAGGGCTACATTGTCCGATTTGTCCTTGAGGATGATACATACTTTTATGCGTTTGTACCGGCATAAAAGAGTCAAAGGGCGAGAGCCGAAACAACAGCGACGGCATACGGATGCCTGCAACCTGTCATTTTGAACAAAGTGAAGAACCTGAAAGACTTTTTAAATTGCTTTTCATATCTTCCAAAGTATCGGTGACCACAGATGTTGCAACATTATTAACGCTCTCTTGTGTATCATAATGATTATTGTCGACAGACTGTACGGGAGGCTTATGAGCAGGAGTTGCACCGTTGCCTCTTGTCCTGCCTTTTCTCGCTTTTATAATATGATGTTTTAGGGGCTGTTGCATTTAGATGCAGAAGGCGTTTTCTTCACCCCGAAGGCGTATGTTGATAC
>CAYNIN010000122.1:0-4069 GCA_964397395.1 uncultured Faecalibacterium sp. | reverse complement strand
AAATATTCAATTGTATTGAGTAATGAAACCCGATTTTGCAACAAATAAGAGCGGACTTCTTAAAGCCCACTCTGAGTTTACATTACGGATTATCTGTATGATACCACATTCTTTCGCCTTTTGCAAGTGTTTTTTAAAAAATATATACCATATATATGTGATTTTTTTAAAATATCTTTACCTGTTCCTCGGTTTGTGATATTATATTTACATTAGGATTATATTTTTAAGAAAGTTGGAGAAAGAAAAATGGACATTATCTCAAAAATTCAGGAACTTTTTTTCACAAACGTACCCGCTTCAATTGCCGTTATCGGTCTTGCAGGTTACTTTTTCTGTATGGCTGTTGTTTTTATCGTAAGCCCCGTAAAGAACGCAGAAGCCTTTGCAGTAAAGCCTGTTGACAATGCAGGCAAAACGGAAATCCGTGTTTACTACGGCGGTATTTCTTTCGCCCTCGGCGCTTTTCTCGTTTACCTGACAGTTGCTTTGGGCACTCCCGTATACTCACTTGTCGGCGGACTTTTCTTTGCAACAACGGTTTTTGTTACCAGAAGCATTTTCCTTTTTGTTGATAAGGGCTGGAAGTGTCCTTACACAAAACTTGCCATTCCTGCAGAGAGCTTTTTCGTTGTCGCTCTGTGGACCTGCTTTATCCTTTCAAAAGTTCTTTACTGATAGGATACGCTTATGAACTATTCAGTTATTCCCGAACCGAAGAAAATTATCTGCAGCGACAAAGAAGTTTTCACTCTTACAAGGCTTTGTGAAATTGAGGCAGAGCCCTGCCTTGAAAAAAGTGTAAAGAGCCTTGAAAAATTCCTTTCCGACAGTTTTTCTCTTGAACTGCTGGGAACGGGCAGGGAAAGTGTCACTTTATGCCTTGACGAAAATATCAGGGAAGAAGAAGGCTATATACTCACCGTAACGCAGGACAGGGTTACGGTTAAAGGCAAAACCGAAGTCGGTGTTTTTTACGGTGTGCAGACTCTTAAACAAATGCTTATGCAGGGTAATCTCACCCTCACCGAAACAGAAGTTTACGACTCCCCTGCTTTCTCCTACCGAGGCTTTATGCTTGACTGCGGAAGATACTTTTTCACAAAGGAAGCCGTTTTTCTATTCCTTGAAATTATGGCTTTACATAAACTCAACAACTTTCATTGGCATCTTACCGATGACCAAGGGTGGAGAGCACAGGCGGAAAGTCAACTTCTTTTAACGGAAATCGGCTCTTACAGAAGCCACACCAATTTTAATAAAACAGCCCACAGCGGCTACTATACAAAGGCGGATATGAAAGAGATAGTTGACTATGCTCATTCTCTTTACATAAAGGTTATTCCCGAAATCGACTCCCCCGGTCACACCGTCAGTGCAATTGCTTCCTACCCTCACCTTTCCTGCTTTGACAGAGAACTTACGGTAGACACAAAGTGGGGTATAAAATACGATGTGTTCTGTGTCGGCAAAGAAAGCACCTTCGATTTTATGTATTCTGTCTTCGACGAACTTTGCGAAACTTTCACCGACGGAATATTTCATCTCGGCGGTGACGAAGTACCGACACTCCGCTGGGAAATGTGCCCCCACTGTCAGAAACGCATAAAAGACGAAAATCTGCAAAGTACCGACGACCTTCATACCTACTATCTCAACAGGCTCGGCTCTTACCTTAAAGACAAAGGTATTGACGTTGTTATGTGGAATGACAAAAAGAAAGACTATATGGTTTCATCCGACATTACCTGGCAGATGTGGAACGGCGATATGAAAGCGGAAGAAATCGCAGAAGAAATCAATAAAGGCAGACCCTTCATCAACTCTGCAAGTGATTATTACTATCTTGACCTTCCTTACGGTCAGGTGTCTCTTGAAAAAACTTACAACTATGACCCGGTTTTTGAAGGTATTGACAAAGATAAACTGCATCTTTTAAAAGGTGTTGAGGCTTGTCTGTGGACGGAATTTGTGCCGACGATGAGAAAGGCAGGATACTGCACTTTCCCCAGGCTCGGCGCTTTCAGTGAAACAGCATGGACAAAAAAAGAAAACAAAGACTATGACCGTTTTCTCAAAAAACTCGACAGTTATTATGCACACCTTGATGCTATGGGGCTTGATTTTGCCGCTGTCCGCCAGGCACAGCCCAACCCTGCAAGAAAAATTTTAAGCCGTATTTATTGGGAAAGAAGACGACTCTGTTGGGGCGGTCTTCACAACCTTATTGATAACGCTTCAGTAAAACGCAGTATTTCAAAAAACAAAGGAGAAGATTAAAATGTTACATTTAATCCCGATGCCAAACAACATCAAAGTAAAGGAAGGCACCTGCTTCATTTTCAAAGAAAGAGTTCTGCTGAAAGTTGCAAGTCAACTTCAGGGAATAGAAACTTTCATTGACGGTTTTATGGGCATACACACCGTAAAAAGTGAAAAAGAGCCTCATCTTGAATTTATCTACGACCCCTTCCTCGCCGAAGAAACCTATTCGCTTAAAACGGAAACCGACTCCATAAAGGTGTGGGCAGGTACGTACAGCGGTGCTTTCTATGCACTTATGACTCTGCGTCAACTTTTCCTTTGCGATACCTCCGACAAAGAAACTCTTATGTGCGATATGGTGGAAATTACAAAGGACTGCCCCAAGTACACCTGGAGAGGTCTTCAACTTGACGAAAGCCGTCACTTTTTCGGCAAAGATACGGTGAAAAGACTTCTTGACTTTATGGCTTTATACAAACTCAACCGTTTCCATTGGCATCTTACCGACGACCACGGTTGGAGAATTGAGATAAAGAAGTATCCTCTTCTGACAAAAATCGGCTCTTACAGAAAAAGTTCTCAACTTCACTCCTGGAAGTGCGAAGAAACGGACAACACTCCCCACTTTGGCTTTTACACCCGGGAAGACATAAAAGAAATTATCGAATACGCAAAGGAAAGATGCATTGAAATCATACCCGAAATCGACTTCCCTGCTCATTCTGCGGCGGCTCTTGCCTCTTATAACAACCTTGCCTGCCGTGAAATTCCCTGCGAAGTTCACAACTATTTCGGCGGATACATTCCCGAAAAGATGGGCATAAAAGACTGGAACAGAACTCTCTGTCTCGGCAAAGACGAGGTTATTGACTTCGTTTTCGACGTTATCGACGAAGTTGCCGACCTTTTCCCCTTCAATTATTTCCATGTCGGCGGTGACGAAGCCCCCACAAACGAATGGAAAAAGTGTCCTGCCTGTCGGAAGCGCATTAAAGATGAACACCTCAAAAACGAGGTCAATCTTCAGGCCTGGTTTACCAACAAGGTAAATTCTCACCTTAAAGAGAAAAACAAGATTATGATCGGCTGGAACGAAATTCTCGCCTCGAAACTCACAGATACGGATATTGTGGCTCAGTACTGGACACCGAAAAAAGATAAAAACGTTATCACTCATCTTGAAAAAGGCGGAAAAGTAATTTTAAGTTGTCACAAGCAGTTCTATTTCGATATGCTTCACAGTTACTGCACCCCCAAAGGCACCTATAAATTTGAGCCGAAAACGGCAAAAGTGAAGCAGAAAATTGCAGACGGTGTACTCGGCATTGAAGCAGAAATGTGGACAGAATGGACTGACAGTGAAAAACAGCTGCAGTTCAAACTCTTCCCCCGAGGTCTTGCTTTAGCGGAAAGTGCCTGGTCAAATTATAAAGACTATTCCTTCTTCACAAAGCGCATATACAGCCACAAGAAGATTATGGACAAGCACGGCTTCTATTACGGTCAGGACTTCCTTACCATGAGCAAAAACAAAGCATATAAGAAGTACCTTTGCAAAAAGCACGGTCTTGACGCAAGGCATCAGGACTCCGAGTTCAGACTCAGTGAGTTATGCGATTAAAAATAGTAACCCCCGGCAAAGTCGGGGGGTTATTATTGCTTTTTCTTTCCTTTGAAAGAAAAGAAAAAAACTAAAAAAACTTTTTAAAAAGTATTGACTTTTACTCCTTTGATGTGTATAATACTCAATGTTCGTTGCGGAATTGTGTAAGGGTAGCACAGCAGACTCTGACTCTGTTTGTCT
>CAYNIN010000121.1:0-4082 GCA_964397395.1 uncultured Faecalibacterium sp. | reverse complement strand
GTGCGTGACCGTGACACAATGGCTCAGGAAAGAGTTGCAATCAAAGACCTTGTTTCCTATATTGAAAGCAAAATGGAATTCTGATTTAATTTTAAAAATGAAAATATCCGACAGAGAAGAACTTTGTCGGATTATTTTTTTGCCGTTTTGAATAGAAAGACATATAAAGTCAATAATAAGCATAAGATTGAATAAAACTCAACAAAACATAAAAGGAGATTTAACTTATGAAAAAAATCTTATCCATCGGTCTTATTCTTTTAATGGTAGTGGCAATGTTTACCCTTGCAGCCTGCGGCGGCAAAAATATGGAAGAGGATATGACTTCAATTTCTGACGAGGTTTCCTCGGATATGAGTGCTATTGACGATGAGCTTACCGAAAACGGTAATATTACAGACGGAAGCACCGAAGAAGACACTCTCACTTCTGATGAGGGTATCCTTGACGATATTACCGACGCACTTACAACGGAAGGCGGTACGGTTACAACCTCTGTCGCTGCAGAATAATCCTCTGAAAAAAGTCTGCCACCTTGATTGAAGTGAATTTTCACTGCTTTCAGGGTGGCAATTTTTTTATTGATTTTTCAGTTCTGCGATAAACTCTTCAATTCTTTTCAGAGCCTCAATAATATGCTCTGCCGAATAGCAGTATGATGCACGGATAAAGCCCTCGCCGCCCTGACCGAAAGCAGTTCCGGGAACAACGGCAACACCCTTTGAGAAAAGGAGTTTTTCACAGAACTCATCACTTGAAAGTCCTGTTGATTTTATGCAGGGGAAGGCATAGAAGGCTCCCCTTGGCTCACGGCAGGTAAGGCCGATTTTATTGAACCCGTTTACAATAAGTCTGCGGCGTCGGTCGTATTCCGCTTTCATATCGGCAACTGCTTCGTCACAGCCTCTTAAAGCCTCAATGGCGGCATATTGGGAAACCGTCGGAGCACACATAATTGCATACTGATGTATCTTGACAATCTGTCTGATAATTTCTTCGGGGCCGCAGGCATAGCCAAGACGCCAGCCCGTCATTGAGAAAGCCTTTGAAAAGCCGTTTACCACAATTGTTCTTTCTCTCATACCCTCAATTGAGGCGGGGGAAGTGTGGTTTGTACCGAAAGAAAGTTCAGAATAAATTTCATCGGAAACTACAATGATGTTCGTGTCTTTAAGTACGGCGGCAATTTCTTCAAGGTCTGCTTTTTCCATAATTGCACCGGTGGGGTTGCAGGGGTAGGGGAGAATAAGCAGTTTTGTTTTTTCGCTTATGGCGTTTTTAAGTGCCTGGGCAGTAACTTTGAAATCGTCTTCTGCCTTTGTTTCAATGATTACGGGAACACCGCCTGCAAGTCTTGCCATAGGCTCATAGCAGACGTAACTCGGCTGGACGATGATAACTTCGTCACCGGGTGCCACAAGAGCCCGTATTGAAGCGTCAATTGCTTCGCTTCCGCCGACGGTAACAAAAACTTCAGTTTTATCGTCGTAGTCCAGGTCATATTTTCTTTTGAGCCACAGAGAAATCTCCTTGCGTAAAAGGGACATACCGCTGTTTGCGGTATAACGTGTACGTCCTCTTTCAAGGGATTCGATACCTGCTTTTCGTATATTCCAGGGTGTATGAAAGTCGGGTTCGCCTACGCCAAGGGAAATAACGTCTTCCATTTCTGCGGCAATATCGAAAAACTTTCGTATTCCCGACGGCTTTATTTCAAGAACCGTCGGATTTAAAATTTCAGAATAGTTTATCATACAAGACTGTGCCCCCTGTCATCTTCGGCGGGGTCGAAGAGTTTGACATCGGTTTCTTTGTAACGTCGCATAACGAAATGAGTGTTTGTGTTGGTTACGGAGTCAATGGTTGCAAGTTCCTTTGAAACGAAACGGGCAACATCTTGAAGGGTTTTGCCTTTTACCACAACGTTCAGGTCATACATACCCGACATAAGATAAACGGACTCAACTTCCGTATAGGACATAACTCTTTGTGCCACTTCTTCAAAGCCGAGAGTTGCCTTGGGAATTACATTGAGTTCAACGATGGCAGTCACATAAGCGTCTTCGAATTTTTCCCAGTCAACAATTGCTTTGTAGCCTTTGATGATACCTTTCTTTTCAAGTTCTTTGATTTCTTCCACAACTTCCTCTTCGGTTTTACCCAGCATAACGGCAAGTTGTTCTGTTGTGTACCGTGCGTTACGGTATAAAAGTTTAAGTAAATCGGATTTCATAAAAATTACCTCCGTGTTAAGTTTAAAATCAGTGCCGTTATATTGTAACAGATTTAATTATTCTTTTCAATGATTTGTTAAAATTTGATGAATCTGTCTATTGATATATTGAGTGCATATATTGTATAATGAATTTGTAAATGAAAGAGAAAGGGAGTCGGCGGAATATGAAACTGATAACACCTGCGTATTATGATAAATTTGTATGCTCTGCCGACAAATGTTCTGATAATTGCTGTGTCGGCTGGGAAATTGATATTGATGAAGAAACCGCCTTGCTTTACGGTGAAACCGAGGGCGGCTTCGGCAAAAAACTCAAAGAAAACATTACAGCCTCTTTTCCGAAAAGTTTCATTCTCAAAGGTGAAAGATGTCCTTTTTTAAACGGGAATAACCTTTGTGAAATTATTATAAATATGGGTGAGGACTTCCTGTGTCAGATTTGCCGTGACCACCCGAGATTTTTTGAGTGGTACGGCGACATAAAAGAGGGCGGCATCGGTCTTTGTTGCGAAGAAGGGGCAAGACTTATTCTGGAAAGTGAAGCACCCCTTGATTTTTGCGAAAAAGAGATACCCTTTGAAGACGGCGGAGAAATTGATGCAGAACTTTTTTCTCAACTTCTCTTTGCAAGAAAGGAAATTTTTCGCTGCCTTACGGATAAAAAACACAGTCTTTATGAAAAAACCTCTGCCGTACTCAACTATGCAGAGAAAGTGCAGTTTCTTATTGATAATTACGCAGAAGTTATTCCTGAAATTTCCTTTGGGGAAAATGAAAAAAACGAGAGCGATATTATGGGCATATTGGATAGTTATTCTTCCCTTGAGCCTGTGGACGAAAATTGGGAACCCTATTTAAAGGGACTTAAAGAAAATGCAGACAAGGCAGAAAAAGAAAAGGCTCTGACTGAAAAACACAGGATAAACCTTCTCGTCTATTTCATATACCGTTATTTTCTCAAAGGTACTTTTGACGGTGAGATTCTTTCAAAGGTGAAGTTTGCCTTTGTCAGTACCGCCTTTATTGAACTTATGTATAAACATAAGAGGCAGCAAAAGCCGTCGGAAGATTTTGAAGATATTGTGAAATCCTGTGTGCTTTATTCAAAGCAGACGGAGTACAGTCAGGAAAATCTTGATTTGATCCGTGATATGACCTATGAAAAAGAATGTTACGGCACAAAAAAGATTATAAGCCTTTTTATATAAACCGAAAGAGAGAGAATTTTATGGCAGACACAGTTTACAAAAGAATCAGAAAAGAACACTCCCTTACAAGAGAAGCCGTATGTGACCAGGCACTTGCACAGGGTCAGCCTTTGTCACCCGAGCGTCTTGAAAGAATAGAAAACGGTAAATTTGCAATTTTGCCCGAGGAAGTATTGCTTCTTTCGAAAATTTACGGTGAGCCTATGCTTTGCAATTATTATTGCTCGAAAGAGTGCCCCATCGGCGAAAAATATGTTCCCGAAATAAAAAAGAAGGATCTGGCACAGATTGTTCTGGAAATGCTTTCATCTCTAAACACGGTAAAAAACCGTCAGGAACGGCTCATAGAAATCACCGCTAACGGAGAAATAGCCGACGATGAAATTCATGATTTTGTAAAAATACAGAACGACCTTGAACGAATTTCCGTTACGGTGGAAACGTTGCAACTCTGGGTGGAACAAATGCTTGTTGATAAAAAAATAAATCCCGAAAAATACAGTGAAATAAAATCTGCAGTTTCTGAAAAATAAACAATGTATTTTTGCACTTTTTGTAGTTGAATTTTGTCGAAGGTTGTTGTATTATTTAATCACAGACAAAGAACAGGAAAAACCGCTTTGAATGAATATGAAGAA
>CAYNIN010000120.1:0-4107 GCA_964397395.1 uncultured Faecalibacterium sp. | reverse complement strand
GACCTTTTTTCACCCTCTCGGAGTATCAACATACGCCTTCGGGGTGAAGAAAACGTCTTCTGCCTCTAAATGCAACAGCCCCTTTTTGTTATTCCGAAAGTTCCTTTGCCAGAGAAGCAATACGGGCGATATTTTCCTCACTTAAAGCAGAGAGAATTCTCACGTTGTTTTCTGCATAGGTTAAGTTCTTGCTTTTTTCAAGCATACCCCTCATAACCTTTTCTGCCGTGGGTGCCCAACTGCCGTTTTCGATAAAAGCAACTCTGCGGTTTGAGAATGATCTTTCTGTCAGATGATTTATAAATTCACGCACAAAGGGGAAAATGTCTGCGTTGTAAGTTGTGGTTGCAAGAACAAGTTTACTGTATCTGAAAGCCTCGGCAACAACCAGTGACATATCATTTCTTGCAAGGTCATAAAGGGCTGTCTTTGTACCCTCGCCACGAAGTTTTTCTTCCAAGAGCATTGCCGCTTTTTTTGTGTTACCGTAAACCGATGTATAAGCAATTACCACACCCTCGGTTTCTGCCTTGTAGGAAGACCAGGTATTGTATAAATCAAGATAGTGTCCTAAATTTTCTTTAAGCACGGGGCCGTGAAGAGGACAGATAATTTCAATATCGAGTGCACTCGCTTTTTTGAGAAGAGTCTGTACGGGATTTCCGTATTTTCCTACAATACCGATATAGTATCTTCTTGCCTCGCCGTCCCATTCTTCGTCGGCATCGTATGCACCGAATTTACCGAAACCGTCGGCAGAGAAAAGCACCTTATCTTTACTGTCATAGGAAACGATAACCTCGGGCCAATGCACCATAGGTGCAGTTACAAAGGTAAGTTCGTGTTCACCGAGAGAAAGTTTGTCACCCTCACCTACCACGATTCTTCTTTGAGCAAAATCTGTTCCGAAGAAGTTTTTCATCATGGCAAAAGCCTTTGCCGAAGATACGATAACTGCCTCGGGATATTCCTCTGCAAAAGTGAAGATATTTGCCGAATGGTCGGGCTCCATGTGATGTACAACAAGGTAGTCGGGTTTCCTGTCGCCGAGAGTTTCCCTGATATTTGAAAACCACTCATCTGTAAAAGCCTTGTCTACCGAGTCGGTAATTGCAATTTTTTCATCAATAATTGCATAAGAGTTATAACTCATTCCCTTTGGTACGGGATATTGCCCCTCAAACAAATCTGTTTCATTATCGTTTACCCCGATATACCTGATGTCTTTCGTTATATACATAAACAAAACCTCTTTTCTTTTGATCTACGGGTTAATTTTATCATATTATTTCTTTTCTTTCAACATAAAAGTTCATATATACAGTAATTCCCTTTTATACACACCTTGCAGGAAGGTTACATCTTGCAAAGAGTGACCCTTAAGGAATATTTTTTATCAGCAGAATATATACATATATAATGAAATACTGTCTAAGGAGATTATATATGAATATTGAAGAAATGATTAAAGAGTACAGCCGTCAACTTATGAAAATGAAAGACGAAAGTAAATTTCCTCAGACGAAGGAAAACGAAAACACAGGAGAAGCAGCCGAGCCTGAAGAAGAAGTATTTTCAGAAAACGCAGAAGTAACTGAATACGAAATAATTGCCGAAAAAGATGAAACCGCAACGGAAAGTGACGGTACAGAAGATATTCCGGACATTGAAGACACTTCTTTTTTCCGTGAAATCACAGATAAAACTCCCTCTTTTTCTTTAAAGGACAGCGAAAATTTTGCCCTGTTTTCAGCCAATGTTTTTGCAGGAGATAACACTTATCCCGTTGAAAATGCAAAGGTCAGCGTTTACAGAGATGATGAAATTTTCGCCTTTCTTTCCACCGACGAAAACGGACTTACAAAAAAAGTAAAACTCCCCTCCTACCCCGAAATCAACTCCCTTGAGTCCGAAAACCAAAGACAAAGCCTTGATTATTATGCCGATGTATTTGCAAATGGCTTTGCAACACAAAAAGGTCTTCTTGTCAGTGCCGTCGGCGGCTCGGATATTGTTCTTGACGTTTCAATGACACCCCTTTCCGATGAGGTGAATTAAATGCCCACCATACCAATTATACCTTCAACAATTACGGTGCATTTAGGCGCACCCTCATCAAACGCTCAAAATGTCACCGTTCCTTTCACCGACTATATTAAAAACGTGGCTTCGTCAGAGATTTTTTCCACCTGGCCCGTTGCCTCTTTAAGAGCCAATATTCTCGCACAGATAACCTTTGCCCTCAACCGAATTTACACCGAATGGTACAGGGCTATGGGCTACGATTTTGACATAACAAACAGCACTGCCTTTGACCAGAAATATATCTACGGCAGAAACATATACGAAAACATAAGCCGTATTGTTGATGAAATTTTCAACGACTACGTCCGTCAGCAAGGCACCATAAACCCCTATTTTACGCAATACTGCAACGGCACCACCGTAACTTGTGACGGACTTTCCCAATGGGGTACCGTCACCCTTGCACAAAACGGGTACAGCGATACGGGCATTCTTGAATACTACTACGGTGATAACATTGAACTTGTCATAAACGCTCCGATAGCAGACAACGTTCCTTCTTACCCTGACACTCCTCTTAAAAGGGGCGACCTGAATGAAAACGTGCGCCGTATGCAGATTTACCTTAACAGAATCTCGGGCAACTACCCTGCCATACCGAAAATTCCGCAGATAAACGGTGCTTTTGACGAGAGCACAGAAGACGCAGTACGGACTTTTCAGAAAATTTTCGGTCTTGACGTTGACGGAATTGTGGGTAAAGCCACCTGGTACAGAATTATCTATATTTACGATGCTGTAACCCGACTTGCAGAACTCGACTCCGAGGGTGTAGGATATGAAAACATACCCAAGCAGTTTAAAGAAGTTCTTAAAATAGGCTCTGTCGGCGGTCAGGTCGTAACCTTGCAATTTTTCTTGACCCTTATAAGCCAGTTTGTTTCTTTTGTGGCACCCGTCAACACCGACGGAGTTTACGGTCAGAATACGGCAAATCAGGTTGCCGCTTTTCAAAGGTATAAAGGTCTGAATGTAACGGGTGAGGTTGACGAAAGAACCTGGAACAGTATATTTGACGCCTACAAAGGTATCGTTGATTTTCTTGATGCAGAAAACCAACTTAATGAAAACCCAACAGAGCCTTTCCCGAGAGTCACTTTAAGACGTGGAGATGTGGGCCCTTCCGTTGCAACCTTCAAAAGTTACCTTTCCTATCTTTCGAAGGTCTTTTTCGACATACCGCCCGTTAACAGCACAAACATTTTTGACCAGAGAACACAAACCGCCGTCAGAGAGTTCCAGCGTATCTTTTCTTTGCCGCAGACCGGTACCGTTGACCAGCGAACATGGAACACTCTTGCAGAGGTTTACTCCGTTGTCAGAACGGGTCAGCAAAGACTTTTCCGTCAGTACCCAGGTTATGTGTTAAAGGAGAACTAATATGGATATAATTGTAAGAGAAATGCAGGAGTACCTGCGGAACATCGCAAGATATGACAGTGACATTCCCCTTGTCGTGCCCGACGGAATTTACGGCAGCGAAACAACGGAAAGTGTCAGGGCTTTTCAGAATAAATACGGCATTGAAGAAAGCGGAAATGTTGACTTTGCCACTTGGGAAAAACTCGTTGAAGAAAACAGCAATGCACTTTTCTTCTTTTCGCAGCCAAATCAGATTGCACCCATAACCAACACTGATTTGCCTTTAAAAAAAGGAAAAGAAAGCGAATTTAACTATAACCTTAATCTTATGCTTTCAAGACTTGCCTCCTTTTACCGCAACTTTGAGCCTTTATCCGTTACATCGGAGTTTACGGAAAACACCGAAAGGCAGGTGCTTATTTTTCAGAAAGTCATTGCAAAGGAATTAACGGGAGAGGTTGACAAGGAAACCTGGAACAAACTTGCGGAAATTTATGTTTTGATATAGTTAATCTTCGCATTTCGGCAAAGGGAAAATTGAATTTAACATAAATAAGAAAAGCAAATTAAAGAGAGAAGGCACAAAGACTTGCCGATGGGTGAAACAATCACCGAACCTATCGTTCAGGTGATGGCTTTAATTTTTGCCGTGGTTGAAAC
>CAYNIN010000119.1:0-4206 GCA_964397395.1 uncultured Faecalibacterium sp. | reverse complement strand
GTCGGTGATAACGTCGTAAACGGGATACATGGCAAGGGAAGATAAAATCATAACAACCGATGACAAAATAACAAGAAAAGCAACAAAGATAATGCGCTTTTTAAAGGGCTTAAGATAGCCGAAAAGTCGGAGAGAAGCCTTCTTTATATCTTTGGGTTTTGATTTTTTCTTCTTTTCTTCTTTGGCTAATCTTTCTTTTTTTTGCTCCTCGGTTTCATTTTCGGGGATTTTCTTCTCTTTTTTAAGGGAAACTTTTTTATTTTCTTTCTTCTGCTCTTTTTCTGCCTCAACTTTTTGTTCTTTTTCTTCGGCAGAAAGAACGTTCATTTCTTCGTTGCCGTTTTCTAAAGGAGTCTTACTCATTGTGCCAACACTCCTTCCTGCTGTGAAACGAAGATTTCGTTATAAACGGCGCTGTTTTTCGTCAGTTCTTCGTGACTGCCTACGCTGTCGATTTTGCCGTTTTCCACAACGATGATTTTATCTGCTTCCATAATGGAAGTGATGCGCTGAGAAATGATAATTTTTGTTATATCCTTAAACTTTTCACCTGCTAAAGCATGTTTGATTTTTGCGTCGGTTGCAGTATCAACGGCACTTGTGGAGTCGTCAAGGATAATAATTTTTGATTTTTTGAGAAGTGCTCTTGCGATACAAAGACGTTGTCTTTGACCGCCGGAAACGGTGTTGCCGCCCTGACCGAGTTCTGTGTCATAGCCGTTTTCAAACTCCATAATGAAGTCGTGAGCCTGAGCCGCTTTTGCCGCCTCAATGATTTCCTCGTCGGTAGCCTCGGGATTACCCCAACGGATATTGTCTTTAACTGTACCCGAGAAAAGAATGTTCTGCTGAAGAACAACGGAAACGGCACTGCGGAGATTTTCGAACTTATAGTCCTTAACGTTTCTGCCGCCAACTAAAACTTCGCCTTCCGTAACATCATAAAGACGGGGAAGAAGCTGAACAAGGGTGGACTTTGATGAGCCCGTACCGCCGATAATACCGACGGTTTCGCCGCTTTCAATTTTGAGGTTAACATTTTCAAGAATGTTTTTAACGGCATTCTTGTCATATTTGAAGGAAACGTTTCTGTATTCGATACTGCCGTCGGCAACGGTAAGACTTTCGTCGGCACCGTCATCTTTAACAGCGGATTCCTGATTGAAAATCTCGCTGATTCTGCCCACTGATGCCTTTGCCATAATCATACTCAGGAAGACAACAAGGAGAGTAAGAAGTGAAGTGAGAACGGAGGTGATGTAAGAAACAAAAGCGGTTAACTGACCCGTTGTAAGCAGAGCCTCACCGGTTACGGGGTCAACTTCGCCTGAAATAATGACCTTACTGCCGTTCCACATAGCAAATACCATGCAGGCATAAACAACAATCATAATAAGGGGACTTATAAAGAGAGTAATTTTCTGAGCCTTGATGTTCATATTCATAACGGCTTCATTAGCCTCTTTGAACTTTTCTTTTTCGTGCTCTTCACGCACAAAGGATTTTACAACTCTGATACCGTTGATGTTACCACGCAGAACACCGTTGAATTTGTCGGTCTTTTCCAGCATCTTCTTGAAAAGAGGTACGGCAATATAACCCATTACACCGAGAATGATGATAATTGCAGGCAGGGCGATAACAAACATCTTTGAAAGTTCCGTGCTGATTTCAAGAGCGTGAACAAGGGCTCTGTAAAGCATAATAGGGCCTTTGAGGAAGGTGACAATTGTGTTTTTATAAACGCTCTGACACATTGAAACGTCACTTGTCATTCTTGTGATGAGTGTTGAAATTTTTAACTTGTCGATGTTTTCAAAGGATAAATCCTGAATTTTGTAGAAAAGTTCACGGCGGAGATTTGCACCAAAGCCCATACTTGCAATAGCCGAGCATCTTGATGCTATGTAGCCGATAACGAGAGTAAGCATACACAGAAGAAGCATTTCAATGAGTTTGTTGAAAATTTGACCTCTGATTGCCGCAAAGCCCTCTGCCGTGGGCTGAAGATTAACCAGCATATCGACGATTTCACCCATAACTTTTGGGATTATGAGTTCAATTTCAACGTCGATAAAAATCATTATCGGACATAGAATTGTGAGAAGACGGTATCCTTTTGTAAAGGACAGGAAACGTTTTGCCAAAACGGCATACCTCCTTTGTTTTTAAGGGGCGACGGAAGTCGGACACGATATATCTTATATGTCCGCTTTCACGCACCTTTGTAATTATGTCAGGTAAAAATGAGAGCGTTGGCAAAACCGAAATAAACCACAAGAGAGATAGTATCCACAAGGGTTGTGATAAGGGGACCTGCCATAAGAGCAGGGTCAAGTTTAAGCAGTTTTGCAACGATGGGAAGAGTGCAGCCGATTATTTTTGAGATGATTACAACGGCAACAACCGAAAGAGAAACTACAAGAATAACACTGTTTGTAACTTCATTTCCCGTTACAACTCTTATAATAAACATTCTTGCAATATTTGCGATGCCCAGAACTATACCGACCATGCAGGAAACACGGATTTCTTTCCAGAGAATGCGGAAATAGTCTTTGACTTTTACTTCGCCGAGGGCAAGACCACGAATTATAAGGGTTGAAACCTGATTGCCCGAGTTACCGCCGGTACCCATAAGCATAGGTATACAAGCGGTAAGACCTGCAACGGCGGCAAGTTTGCTTTCAAAGCCGTCGATAATCTGACCGGTGATAGTTGACGCCAACATAAGAATGAGAAGCCAACCGACACGGTTTTTCGCAAGAGAGAACACACCTGTTTTCAGATATTCGTCTTCAGAGGGATTAAGAAGAGCCATCTTTTCAAAGTCTTCCGTAGCCTCTTCGTCGATGATGTCAACGATGTCGTCAATGGTGATAATACCGACAAGACGGTTTTCTTTGTCAACAACGGGAACTGAAAGAAGGTCGTACTTTTTGGCAAGGGCGGCAACTTCTTCCTGGTCGTCTGTTGTGTGAACAAAAATAAGTTGTTCATCGTCTGCCATAATCTCTGTAAGGGGAGTTTCTTCGTCGTTTAAAAGCAGACGGCGAAGGGGTATGGTGCCCAAAAGGCGACGCTTATCGTCGATAACATAGCAGGTGTAGATTGTTTCTTTGTCAACACCGGTGCGTCTGATGCTTTTGATTGCCTCTGCAACATTGAGTCTGTCGTGGAGTTCAACCATTTCAATTGTCATAACGCTTCCTGCACTGTTTTCGGGATATTCGAGGAAGCGGTTGATGATTTCTCTTGTTTCCTTGTCTGTGTTGGCAAGAACACGTCTGACAATGTTTGCGGGAACTTCTTCAAGGAAGTCAACGGCATCGTCAACATAAAGGTCGTCCATAAGACGTCCGATTTCGCTGTCTGTAATGGACTGAACGATGACGGTCTGACTGTCAGGGTCAAGGTAGGAGAAAACATCGGCGGAAATGTCTTTGGGTAGAATGCGGAAAATCTTAACGGCAATTTTGTCGTCGTCAAGGTCATTGATAAATTCTGCAACGTCAGCATAAGCCATATCTGCAAATTCATCTCTGAGTTCTTTGAGTTTGTTTTTGGCAAGGAGTCTGTAAAGACCGCCGAACTCGTTTTCATTCATTTTTTATTCACCGACTTTCTTTGTGCAGAGCCGTCAGTGATGGGCGGGGTCTGCACTGAATTTTAATTTGATACGCCCTTTGGGTTTACTGTCGCTACTATCCAATTCAGACCCACCTCCTTTAAAAATGAGCATAATATCCATAAAAACAATTATACATCATCTGACGAAGCAAAGTCAACAAATTTATAAAATTAGTATGGGAAATAAAAATGAAAAATATTATTGACTAATTTTATTGTATGATGTAAAATGATATAAAGAAATTATGAAGGAGGATTTATCAATGTCTGCGGATTTAAACACAACTGAAACAACTGAAACCACCGAAGAACATCGTAATCTCTATGAAGTTTTCTTTGATTTTATTATGGAAATTTTCGGATTGTTTAAATATCTTTTTAATGATATGTGGCTTGGTAAAGATGCATAAAAACAAATAATGATGTGGCATACTTCTTTTTTCGGAAGTATGCCACAGTTGTTTTTTTATAATCTTCTTTTGCAGAGAGAGTGGCACAGCGTAAGCTATGGCAAATGAGTGCCTTCCCTGCAGGGCAATGTCATTAACTTAAGAAAAATGCAACAATGTTGTAGGG
>CAYNIN010000118.1:0-4248 GCA_964397395.1 uncultured Faecalibacterium sp. | reverse complement strand
CCCTCTGCTTGTAAGGCAGATGCTCTCCCAGCTGAGCTATGCTCCCACGTCAGCCACCGCTGAGGTTTTCCTCGCAGCGACTCGTATACTATACATCAAAAAAAATATTTTGTCAACACTTTTTAAAAAGTTTTTTTGAATTTTTTCAAATTATTTTTCAGCCTTTTTTATAAGTTTTCTTATGTCGTCGGGAGTGAACACATATTTCTTATCGCAGAACTGACAGTTGACCTCGGTTTTCTCGTCCTTTGTCATATCTTCAAGTTCTTCCCTGCCCGTACTGATAAGGGCGGCTTCCACTCTTTCCTTTGAGCAGTAGCACTTGTAAACGGGCTCAGCCCCGTCAAGAATATCAAGGTCAAAAAGATGAAGTGCGTGACGGCATATTTCTTCAGGCGTCATTCCTCTGTCAATAAGCGAAGAAATAGGCTCAAGGGTTTCAATACTCTTTTCCACAAGGTCAACAGTATCGTCAAGAGCGGTGGGCAGAAGTTGGATAATAAGACCGCCTGCGGCACGTATGGAAAGGTCGGGATTTACAAGTACACCGAGAGCGCATACCGTGGGGGTCTGCTCACTTGTGGAGTAGTACGCCGTAACGTCTTCGGCAATTTCACCCGAAATAATGGGCGTCTGACCGACGTAGGGCTCTTTGAGTCCCAAATCCTTGATAACGGTTAAAAATCCGTTGGTACCCACAGCACCTGCAACATCGAGTTTTCCTTTTTTGTTAAGAGGAATTTCAACAACGCTCTGTGCCACATAGCCTCTTACATTACCTTCACTGTCGGAAACGGCAATAATACTGCCTGCAGGTCCGCCGCCGTTAAGGCGCAAAGTAACGGAGTCGTCTTTACCCTTTAAAGCAGCACCCATAAGAGAAGCCGCCGTCATAAGTCTGCCGAGAGCCGCCGAACATACCGCAGAAGTGCGGTGGATTTCCTGGGCTCTGTTTACCATATCTGTTGAGTCAACAGCCATTGCAACAATGGTGCCGTCTTTTGAAATACATCTTACGGATTTACCCATAATAACTTTCCTTTCTTACCAATAATAGATTACTGTGTGCCGTGTTTAATTGCCACAAAAACGCCTCTCTGGGTATCGGGCTTTATACTCTCACGGGTCATTTCTTCATACACGGCTTTAACTTCAAACTTATTTTCCCGAAGCCACGTCTTAACCTTTTCAAAGTCGTAGCCTCTTTCGAAAAACTCCTCACAGTATCTGTAGTATACCTCATCGTCACCCTCGTCATCTCTTTCAAAAATATCGAGATTTACCCTGGTGAGAAGATTTTCGTCAGTGCTGTTCTGCCATACGCAGTAAACGTTGTCCATATCATAAACAAAGGTGTTGTCACCGAGAATTTCTCTGTGCTTGTAAGGAGTGTTAAGGTCGAAAATGAAGACGCCTTTGTCCTCCATAAAAAGTGATACACGGCGGATAATTTCCTTCACCTTTTCTTCACTTGTAACGTGATTTATACTGTCAAGGGTACACACCGCACCTTTAACAGTACCGAAAAGGTCAAGTTCCTCCATTTTCTGACAGAGAAAGATAATATCCGCATTTTCCTGCATCTTCTTTTCCTGCGCCTGAGAAAGCATTTCTTCAGAAGCATCAACACCCACAACATCGTAGCCTTTCTTATGAAGAAGCATCGCCATTGTACCCGTTCCGCAGGCTAAATCAAGCAAAATCCCCTTGCCGACACCGTTTTCAGCAAGGAGAGAACAGATATAATCCGAGCGGCTTTCATAGTCAACGTTTTCGGTGAGCAGGTCATAATAGTACGCAAAATCACCGTAACCTGCCATTGTTATTTAACCTCTTTATTGAAAAGTTTGTCATAACCGCCTGCACCGAAAGCAAGAGAACGGTTAACACGGCTGATTGTTGCCGTACTTGCACCTGTCTGGGCAACAATGTCACTGTAAACCTTTTTATCACTGAGCATTTTTGCAACAACAAGTCTTTGTGAAATTGAAGCAAGTTCGGTCTTTGTGCAAAGGTCGTCAAAGAGGGCTTCACATTCTTCCATAGTTTCAATTTTTAAAATCGTTTCATATAGAAACTTGATATTGCTGTTAATTCTTTCAATGTTTCTGTCTGCCATTTCTTCATACCTCTCCTGAGTTTGATTTAGTTTAACATACGAAAACATTTTAACACACTAAAACAAAAAAGTAAAGGGTATTTTAAAAAATAATTTTACAGTTTAAAAGAAAAAAGATTTAAACGGCTAAATTGTTCCCTCACCTTGTTTTTTCGTCACTTTGACCAAATCTTTCTGTTTAAAATAACGAAGGCAAACGGTTGATTTTAACCGTTTAATAGTTTAAAATATTAGAATATCAGAATAACAAAAACTGTAAACGAAAGGAACGGAGAAATGAACCTTCAAAAAATCATTGACGACAAAGCCGCATATGCAAAGTATATGGTTGACGAAATTACCCATATATGCACAAAATTCGAAAAGCGCTCTCCGGGTTCAAAGGGTGAACTTCAGGCCTGTGAGTATATGGCAGAAACCCTCAAGGAGTACGGCTGTGAAAAAGTGGAAATTGAATCTTTCAAAGAAAATCCCAACGCTTTCTTTGGCTGGATTTACGTTACGTTTACCCTTGTGTTTATTGCCATGGGTCTTCTCTTTGTAAGTCCCGTTATCTCTGCAATTCTCATTGCCGCAGGTTTTGCAGTATGCTTCCTGCAGTTCGGCGCATACAAAAAATTCGTTGACAAACTTTTCAAAGAAGCAACGGGTCACAACGTCTTTGCCATTAAAAAATGCAAGGGCGAAACTAAGCGCCGTATCATATTCAACGGTCACCCCGACGCAGTATGGGAATGGCCCGTTAACTATGCTCTCGGCGGTGTAGCCTTTGAAGGTCACCTTATTATTTCCGCATTAGGTGCCCTTTACTACCTTATTCTTTCCATTGTTACAACGGTAAAAGTCGGTGCTGTGGGTTCCGTTGCCGACGGCGGTGTGCTTCTCAAATTCTATCTCTGGGGTCTTCTCTTTGTACCCTTTATGTTCGGTATGTACTTTATGTGGAACGAAAGACGCATTGTTGACGGTGCCAACGACAACCTTTCAGGTTGCTATATGGGTATTGCCCTTATGAAGGCTCTCAAAGACGAGGGTATTGAACTTGAAAACACAGAAGTAGGCGTTATGATAAGCGGTTCTGAAGAAGCGGGTCTTCGAGGCTCAAAAGCATGGAGTGAAAAGCACAAAAATGACTTTGACGACGTGCCCACTTTCTTCTACTCCTACGACACAATTTACGACCCGAAATATCTTGCCGTAAACTACCGTGACCTTAACGGCACAGTTAAAACCGACAAAGATGTGGGCGATTTGTTCTATGAATCAGCAGAAGAACTCGGTATCACCTGTTCAAAGGGTTGGGTACCTCCTCTCGGCGGAGCCACCGACTCTGCAGCCTTCACTCAGGCAGGTCTTCGGGCAACGGGTATTACGGGACTTAATCACAAAATTGAAAGTTATTACCACACAAGAAAAGACACCTACACCAATATGAACGAAAAAGGTCTTGCCGACTGCTTTGCAGTTACGGTAAAGGTGCTTGAAAAATTCGATAAGGGTGCAAAACAGTAAAAAAACAAGGGACAGACACCTGTGTACACTGACACAAAAGGTTCTGTCCCTTTTTTATTAAAAGTTTTTCATTTTTGCCACATACTCTTTAATGGCATCATAACTTCGCTGTGAAAGGATATGCTCGACCTTGCAGGCATCTTCAGACGCAGTTTCTTTATCAACACCAAGAGCAATAAGAGCTTTAGTCAGCACGGTATGGCGGTCGTAAAGTTTTTCGGCAATTTCCTTTCCCGGCGGAAGAAGTACAATTTTGCCGTCACCCATAACATCAATGTACCCGTTTTCTCTCAGGTTTTTCATGGCAATACTTACACTTGGTTTTGAAAATCCGAGTTCATTCGCAATATCAATTGAACGGCACGAGCCGTTTCTGTTACTTATAACAAGAATTGTTTCAAGATAATTCTCAGCGGACTGGTGTATTTTCATTCTTCATTTTCCCTTTTTCGATTTGATATGTTTTATCATTATACACTTAAATCACAAATTTTTCAAGTACCGCAGCTCAAAACAAAACAGTTGACAAAAATAACGGTTTAGGGTATACTACTCTAAACGAAAATTTCATATTTTCGAGGTGTGGCGCAAATGGTAGCGCGCTTGCTTTGGGAGCG
>CAYNIN010000117.1:0-4422 GCA_964397395.1 uncultured Faecalibacterium sp. | reverse complement strand
AATGAAAAATTACAAGGAGTTGAAAATATATGAAACGATTAAATTGCTATATCTACACCCGTGTTTCAACGTCAATGCAGGTTGATGGCTTCAGCCTTGATGCACAGAGAGAAAAGCTCCGTAAATATGCCGAGTATCAGGAAATGCATATTGCAGGCGAGTACAGCGATGAAGGTAAATCAGGTAAAAACATTGGCGGAAGGCTTGAGTTTCAGAGGATGTTATCAGATATTGCAAGCGGTAAAGATAATATAGCTTATGTGCTTGTTTTTAAACTGTCCCGTTTCGGCAGAAATGCCGCTGATGTTCTGTCATCATTACAAATTATGCAGGACTACGGCGCAAATCTTATCTGTGTTGAGGATGGTATAGACAGTTCAAAGGACAGCGGTAAGCTGATGATTTCAGTATTGTCTGCTGTTGCTGAAATTGAGCGCGAGAACATTCTTGTTCAGACTATGGAAGGCAGAAAGCAAAAGGCAAGAGAGGGTAAGTGGAACGGAGGCTTTGCACCTTACGGATATTATCTTGAAAAAGGTGAACTGAAGATTGCTGAAGATGAAGCTGAAACCATACGCATCATATTTGATAAATATATAAATACAAATATGGGTGCAAACGGTATTGCTAAATATCTTAATCAACACGGCATTGCTAAAAAGCCAAGACAGAATGGGACATTAGATATCTTTTCTGCACATTTTATAAAGTTGGTTATACAGAATCCCGTATATTGCGGAAAGATAGCTTTCGGCAGACGAAAGACAGAAAAGATTAACGGTACCCGAAATGAGTATCATATAGTTAAACAAGAACAATATCCCATATATGACGGTATTCACGAAGCTATTGTATCTGTTGAAGATTGGGAGTTAGCTCAACAGAAGCGTAAAAAGTTAGGTGTTAAACGGGAGAAGATTTACAATCTTGAACACGAGCATTTATTATCAGGTCTTCTTCGCTGTCCTGTTTGCGGAGCAGCAATGTACGGTAATATTAACCGTAAGAAAAAGCCTGACGGTACTATTTACAAAGACCATTTTTATTATGCTTGTAAGCACCGCATGAAGGTTGACGGACACAAGTGTGATTATCACAGACAATGGAATCAGAATGTTATTAACGGAGCTGTTGAAGAAGTTATTGAAAGGCTTGTTTCTAATCCTGAGTTTGAAAAAGCCTTGTGTGAAAAGATAAACACAAGAGTAAGTACAGAAGGTCTTGAAGAAGAACTTACAGTATTCAAAAAGCAACTCAATCAGCTTGTTATCTCTAAAAGAAAACTTGCTTCTCAAATGGATGCCCTTGATGTCACAGACAGGCATTACGATAAGAAGTATCAGGATATGCAAAACAGACTTTATGATTTCTATGATGAGATAGAGGTTGTAGAGGAACAAATAACGGAATTACAAGCCCGTATAGCAAATATCAAAGAAGAAAAAATATCAGGTGAAAATGTCTATCTTTTTCTGCATTATTATGGTACAATGTACAAGGAGTTTACTGATGCAGAGAAAAAGAAGTTTCTCAATACCTTTATTGAGAGTGTTGAGATATTCAAAGAAGAACAGCCTGACGGTAGACTGTTAAAGTGTATCAATTTCAAATTCCCCGTCTTTTATGACGGGGATGAGAATGTGACACATATCTGTTGGGACAGTGAAACAACAGTCGAATCCGTGGCACAGTTCAAGCGTAAAACAAAATAAAATCAGCCTCCCTGCAAAAGCCATTTTATGCAGAGAGGCTTTCATTTTTATTTCAGAATATGACTCGGAACTATTAAAGTAATATTTTTCCCCGTCTTATCAAAAGGGATAACAGTCCCCCAAAAAACTAACCTTTGTTGCACAAAGCAAGATTTCTTACAAGGCAGGCAGTTGCAGTTACGGTAAGAAAGAAAAAGAACAACAGTGCCCCTGTAATAATTGCACCGATTACACTTGTTGCAACGAAATCAACGGCAAGAAGAATAACCGAAAGCAAAACAGTGCCCAGAATACCTGCAAGTAAAGTTGACAAAGCAACGGAAATATCATTGCAACTTCCGTACCTGCTGACCTGTGCCGCAACGATAAGTGCCGTTGCAAGATAAACAATTGCAATGCCGAACACAACCCAGAGAAACTCCGACGTAACGGTTATAACTCCGGTAATGCGCAGAAATGCGGCTATAACGCCGAGCAATGCACTTGCAATCAAAGCAGCAACAGGGCAACCTGTTTTAGAGTCACAGCAAAATACTGACATATTTTTCACCTCCCGTTATCAGTATACTCCTGCCGTCCTTCGTAAGTGACAGAATAAACGATTGGTGAAAGAAGGTTTTAAATCCCGCTGTCAGATAATTATACCCTCTTGTTTTAGTATAAAGTGCCAAAAAAGCATTAGTCAATTTGTATAAAAATCAGATTGACAAATAGAAAATTTTGTAATAATATTAGGTATAACAAATTTAATTTTATAAGGGAAATTTATGAACACTTATTCGGCATACTGTGATGAAGAACTTGTATTTCTCTCTCAACAGGCAGATGAAAAAGCCTTGGCTCTGCTTACAGAGAAATATATGAACGTTGCAAAATATATAGTTTCTTCCTTTTCTTCAGAAAGCCAAGATAAAGCCGATTTGGTGCAGGAAGGTATGCTCGGTTTTCTTTCGGCAGTTTATTCATATAAGAAAGAAAACAATGTTTCTTTCAACCATTACTGCTCATTGTGCATCAAAAACAAAATTGTCAGTCACTTGAGAAAGAGCAACACGAAAAGGCATATCCCCGACGGTATGATTGTCCCCCTTGAAGAAAAAAACGACTTGATTTCCGCCGAATTATCTCCCGAGGAACTTTTGGTTTCCCAGAAGAACGCTCAAAGAATTTCCGAAATTATCTTTCTTTCTCTTTCGGAAAACGAAAAGAAAATTTTCGGTCTTCATCTTGCAGGTCTTTCTTATAAAGAAATTGCAGAAAAAACGGGTATTTCCGTAAAATCTGTTGACAGTACTTTGCAGCGATGCCGAAAAAAACTCCGTAATAAACTTCATCAGGAAGTTTAATATATGCCCTCCTCAAGTTGAGAATTTTTCCGGTGCAAATCCGGTTGGGGCGATTTAAATTTAAGCGAGGTAAAAAGATCATGTACGAAGACAAAACACTCAAATGCAAAGAATGCGGTGAGGAATTCATCTTTTCTGCAGGTGAACAGGAATTCTATGCTGAAAAAGGTTTCCAGAACGAACCCCAGCGCTGCAAAGAATGCCGTAACGCACGCAAAAACGCTGCTAAACCTGCAAGAGAAATGTTCATTGCAACTTGCGCAAGCTGCGGTGGCGAAGCAAAAGTTCCCTTTAAGCCCACAGAAGGCAGAGATGTATATTGCAGTGAATGCTTTGCAAAGATGAAAGAGGAAGAAGAAGCATAATTTATATTTGAAAGTTTTTCTTTATTTAAATATAGTATGTTTTAAGGCTATCTTGTTATCAAGATAGCCCCTTTTTTTATTGTGAAGCAACAAGGTTCCGAGGTACCCATAGAAATCTTGATTTCGTTATGGGTCGGGTTCTTATTGTTTATTCAAAATTTTTCTGTGCTCCTGAATTGCCCGATTCTGCATTTCGGAAATCATTTTCTTTTGTTCCGAATATTTTATGCATCTTCATTTCCTTTCAAGAGTTGTTTTCAAATGTAAATATTTCTTCCTCGGGCAGCATTTTAAAGTTCATTCTTTCTTTTGTTTTGGGGTGGATAAAAGATATTGCATAAGACCACAAAGCAATAATTCGGCTTTCGTCTTTTGCACCGTAACGTTTGTCGCCGAAAAGCGGCATTTTTCTTGATGCAAACTGCACTCTTATCTGGTGAGTTCTGCCCGTCTGAAGATGCACTTCAACAAGAGTTTTCCCCTCACCTCTTGCTTTTACGGTGTAGGTAAGAAGTGCTTTTTTGACTCCCCGCCTTTCTTTTTTCACGGGAAAAGATTTATTTTTACTTCTGTCAAAATAGAGCAGATCTTCCATTTCGCCCTCGTCTTTTTCGGGAGCACCGTGCACAACGGTAAGGTATATTTTTTTCATTCGTCTGTCACTGACCTGCGCAGAAAGAGAAGCTGCCGCTTCTTTTGTTACGGCAAAGACCATAACTCCGCCGACTTCTTTATCAAGGCGGTGAACGGGATATATTTCACCTTTGCACACTTTCCTTAATTCCGACGGTACCGTTTTTTCTCCCTCTTTGCCGTCCTGGGAAAGCAGTCCCCTTTCTTTTATACAGACAACGAGTTCTTTATCCTGATAAAGTATTTCCATATTATCACCTTAAAAGAGCCGCAACCAAAGGGTTACGGCTCTGTTAATATTACTTTGCGTAATCTACGGCTCTTGTTTCACGAATCATGTTTACTTTAATCTGACCGGGATATTCC
>CAYNIN010000116.1:0-4480 GCA_964397395.1 uncultured Faecalibacterium sp. | reverse complement strand
CATAAAAACAAAGTTCTCGGATTGAACTACCACTTTCTTTTTATCATGCCTCCTTAATTTAATTATATCAAAGCAAAACTTTTCATTACAAAAATGATGACGAACATTGTCAAAACCGACAGAAGACTTGTCCAGACAACGAGTTGACCTGCAAGTTGTTCGTCGCCGCCGATTTCCGATACCATTACCGCACTTGAAACGGCAACAGGTGTTGCAAAAAGGGAAATGAGAGCAGGATATTCCGTTTGAGTAAGGTTAATTAAAGAGGTATGTTCTGACAGAAGTATACCAAGACCTAACCCAACAACAGGTGCAAAAATAAGACGCATAAAGGTGCCGAAAGCAATTTTCTTGAAAAGTACGCCTACCTTGCCGAAGTCAAATCTTGCACCGAGTACAACAAGAGCAAGGGGCGATGCAACTTTACTTGCAGAAGAAAGTGCCGAGTAAAGATAAGGCATATCTTCCTTAATCGTAAAATCAAAAGGAAGTACGTTTCTCAAAAACACAACGGCAACACCGCAAAGAACTGCGATAATAAGAGGATTCTTCGCCGTTTTCTTAAGAGTGGCCTTAAAGGAGCCCTCGTTTTCTTTATGAGAATAGTGAGAGAGAATTACCACCGCAAGAACATTGAAAAGAGGTATCGAAACGGCAGAGAGCACACTTGCAAAAGAAAGTGCCGCCGAGCCGCCGAGAGCCTCTGCCAAAGGCAGACCGATTATGGCATAATTTGAACGGAAAAAGCACTGTACGATTACGCCTTTCTGCTGTCTGTTTTTCGTGATGTTTGTGGTGATAAGATAACCGACGGTGGAGATAATCAGAATTGCCGCCGCACAGTAAAGTATAACGGACCAGTTAATGTCGGCAAGGCTCTCAATTGAATAGATATTCATAAAAAGCAGAATAGGAAGAAAGAGCCTGAAAACAAGGGTGTTGAGTTTTTTAAAAAATCTGTCATCGGCAAATCTTGTTATTCTCAAAAGGTAGCCCACAAGAGAAAGCAGAAGAATGGGCATTACTGCATTAAAGGAAAACTGAAATATTTCTTTCAAAATGTGCCTCCGATAATTTCTTTGATTTTTGCCGTAAGACAGTCTGCGGCGATTTTGTTTGACTCTTCGCCCGGGTGCCCGTCAATAACGATTTCATTTTCACCCATTTTAAAATCTACGGTGAAAGCAAAAACTCTGCTGTCCCCCGTTTCTTTTTGAAATTCACCGACGGCATTTTCAATTGAGGAAAACATTGAATTATTCATATCCCCAAGAATACAAAGGATAAAAGCATCGGGATTTTTCTCTCTTACCGCCCGCAGAAGTTCTTTATAAGATAAAATGAACTGTCCTCTTAAATAGGTACTTCCCGAGCAATAAGAAGCGTCGTTTGTACCAAGGTTGATTACAACAATATCCTTCTGATTTTCCGCAAAGGACCAACTTGCATTTTCGTCGGTATAGTATGCCTTTTCATATTCGGGCAAAATAACCGAATAATTTCTGCCGCCCGAAGTGTAGCCCGAATAAACACCGTAACCCGAATAACAAAGAGCAGAACAGTCTGCACCGAGATTTTCCGCCGTCAGATAAGCGTAGGTTTTGGTAAAGTTTTCCGTAGCCGTGGAAAAAGTGCCCACACTTCCTGCATCAATACCGTAGCCGCAGGTTATGGAGTCACCGATAAACTCAATTGAGAGGTCCCTTTTTTCCGTAGGCTCAATGTCGCTTCTGCCGTAAAGGGCAAGTTTTGAAACATAAAAAGAAGAATACATTCCTTCGGAAAGTTTCACAAACCGCACCACAGAGCCATTTTCCGAAACAGTCAGATGCAAAGTTTTATCTGCAGTTAAAATTTCGTCATATACGGTTTTCCCGTCAACGAAAACAGCATAACGGGGTTCTCGCCCTCGGGAAATTCCTTGAAAGTCCGCTGAAAGAGTAATTTCGGCATAAGTGCCCTCACAGTAAAACTCGAAACCGCTGCCCGAATAGGAAAGCAGAAGACCGCTTGCGTCAAGATATGTTCTGCCCATATATCTGACATATTCCGATGAGGGCACGTATTCTCTTAAAGAAAGTTCCTTCTGCGCTGCACTTTCCATCTCACCTGTAACCGAGAAAAGAAAAACGCATATAAAAGCCATAAAACAGACTGCAGTAAACGCAAAGAGTCTTGATATTTTTTTCAAAGTAATCACCTTAATTTATTATTATACATAATATTAAACCTAAAGTCAACAAAGCGTTTACCCGGGCGTTTAAGGCAAAAAAATACCCGACAGAGAACTGTCAGGTATTTACTGCAAAACTTGCTTAACTTAAAGCAACATAGTTTTCGGGAACCGTGATGCCGAGTTCTTCACAGATTTCGGGGTTGTACATAAACTGAACGTCCTCGTCATACTGAATGGGCATTGTTGAAATGTCTGCTTCACCTGTGAGAACCTGAGCTGCCATTTCACCGGTCTTGTAGCCGAGGTTATAATAACTGATAGCAAGAACTGCGATACCGCACTTGCCTGCTGAGCCTGTGTCACCTGTGATAACGGGAATACCTGCGGGACGGCATACACCGTCGATGATTTCCGAAGCGGCAACGGCAGCGTTATCTGTGGGTATGTAGATAGCATCGTTTGCGTTACAAGCGGCAGAAGTTACGGCTGCGATGTCATTTGAATCGGAGAAGGGGTATTCAGTAACTGTAAGACCCTTTTCTTCAAGATAATCTTTAACAATCTTAACCTGGTAAATTGAGTTTGCTTCGCTTGAGCAGTAGATAATACCAACGTTCTTTGCTTCGGGAACAAGGTCAATTACCATCTGTGCCTGCTGAGTAAGAGGAGCAAGGTCTGATGTACCTGAAATGTTACCGCCGACCGTACCGCTGAAGTTATCAATTTCAAGTGCAACGCCGTATTCGGTTACGGCTGTGCCGAGAATGGGGATTTCTGTTGTTGCGGACGCAGCACTCTGAAGAGAAGAGGTTGCGTTAGCCAGAATAAGATCAACTTCGTTTGAAACAAAAGCATTTACGATTGTTGAACAGGTTGCAGGATCGCCCGATGCGTTCTGTTCGTCAAATTTAACCTTGTCTTCGCCGAGTTCTTTGATAAGAGCATCTTTGAATCCCTGGGTTGCCTGGTCGAGTGCTTCGTGCTGAACGAGCTGACAGATACCGACATTATAAACAACGTCATCTGCCGAAGTGTCGGCTGTTGTGGTTTCGTCTTCTGTGCCGCCACATGCTGCAAGTGTAAAGAGCATAAGAGCCGCAAGAAGAACTGCGAGAAGTTTTTTCATGTTTTTTCTCCTTTGAAATTTTTTTATTTGGCATTGGGTAAAGTTTATTTTACCTTTTTTAAGTATATTACTTTAAGAAGGTAAAGTCAATAGCATAAACAAAAACTTTCACTTCTTCTCCGATAAAGCAGGCCTTTTCAAAACTTCGCTGATAAATCCGCCGACTTTCTCCCTGTATGACTCTCCGCCTACCATATAGGCTTGTGCGTGGTCGGCACCCTCAACAACGAGAATATCCTTCTTTTCGCTTTTGCAGTTTTCGTAAAGTTCATATACCATATACGAGGGAACAAGGCCGTCTTTGTCACCGTGAATAAAAAGCATGGGGAGAGTGGCATTTTTTACCGAGTCTTTGGGTGAAAGAGTATAAAAATCAAAACCTGCTCTGTGTTTGTTGACAGCGTTTATTGCCTTTACGGGTAAGGTGGTGTTTATATTCATAGCCCTCAGTTTATCTTCAAAAAAAGTCGCCGCCGATGTAAAACCGCAGTCTTCGATAATTGCCTTAACGTTTTCGGGAAGGGCTCTTTCGCTCATACGCATAACCGTTGCCCCACCCATTGAAACGCCGTGAAGAATAATTTCAATATCACTGCCGAAATTATCCGTCATAAATTTAAGCCATTTCAGGCAGTCCTCAACCTCGTAGTGACTGAAAGTGCAGTATTTACCCTCACTTTCTCCGCTTGCAACGTGGTCGGGAAAAAAGACATTGTAGCCTTCTTTGATATAGAACTGACCCACACCGCAGAACTCTTTTTTGCCGTAACTTCTGTAACCGTGAGCGCAGAAAATATATACCTTGCTGTCCTTTTCGGGTTTCATAAGATAGCCACGGAGGTTTTCTCCCCTGTCGGACACCATAGTGAATTTTTCATAGCCGTAGTCCTCGACCCAGTTCAGATTATTCTGAAGATAGTCACCGAGATGACTGCTGTCGCAATCAGAAATTTTTTCTTTTAATGTATCGGGCACTTCCATCCCCCGTTTAAACAGGAAATCGTCTGCAAGGGCACAAAGTCCGTAACCTGCACCTGCCGTAATGCCGAGACCGAGAAGAACTTTTTTGTATGTTTTCATCTTATCACTTCCTTTAACTTTAATTTTATCAATTATGCAGAAAAAAGCCAATATACAAATTTCACTAAATTTACTGTTAAGTTTACCGAAAAGGACAA
>CAYNIN010000115.1:0-4508 GCA_964397395.1 uncultured Faecalibacterium sp. | reverse complement strand
ATACCTAAAACACCAAGCCCAACTACGCACATACCCATAACTGCACCGCCTGAGAATGCAACGCCGAGTGCCGCATTCATACCGCCTTTAGAAGCAGCCTGGGCAGTTCTGACGTTTGCTTTTGTGGCAACGTTCATACCGAAGTAACCTGCAACGATTGAAAAACCGGCACCGATTAAGAATGCAAGGCCCGTAAGCCAACTGATAAAGCAGCCTATGGCAACAAAGAGAGCAAGCACAAAAAATACGAGAATTCTGTACTCGGCAAAGAGGAATGCTTTTGCACCCGAGTGAATCGCAGCGGCAATTTCCTGCATTTTTTCAGTTCCTGCACTTTTTTTGCTGATGCCCAAGGCAAGAAGTACAGCAAAAAGAAGACCGATAATGCCTACCAGAGGAACAAAATAGAGAATTTTTTCCATTTAATAAAACTCCTTTCGGTTTTACATAGCTTTTCTCCAAGTCACCACACTATGTTTTGTAACTTTTATAATATAATAATTTTTAATAAAAGTCAATAAACAGAAAAGTCTTTGTGGCATTTTGCAGATAAAGTTTATCGAATATTAACAAATGAATAAAAGAAAAATTACCGCCTTAAAACAAGGCGGTAAAAGGAAATTATCAATATTCTCTTGAAAGCATACTTTCTGCTTCTGCGCGGCTTATCTTACCGCAGTTGCAGTCAGCCATTACCTGAACGTCTTTATCTTTGAGTTTATAGAAACTCCAGATGATAAGAGCAATTACAAGACCGAAGATGGGGAAGATATTGTAAGTGAACCAGATACCATCGAGAGCCTCGGCAGGCTGCTGCGAAATTGCGTCAATTGCTTCAAGGTCAGCAAAAGACGAAACACCGTCAAAGGTTTTATAACCGAAGAATCCAAGAATGAAAAGACCGAGTGAGCCTGAAACGGCGGCAGAAAGTTTAACCGCAAAGGTCTGGATTGCAAAAGTGATACCCTTTGCCTCTGTGCCTGTTTTATACTGACCGTATTCTGCACAGTCGGGAGTGAAGATGAATGCAAGAACACCGACGATACCGACGGGAATCGAACGAAGCATATACATAATTACAAACATAACAAAGTTGTTTCTTGTGGGAATAACTGCGATTGAAAGAATTATGGAAGCCACCATTGAGATTCTGAAAAGAGTCATCTTGTCAACTTTTCTGATGATCTTGGGCACAAAAAGAGCCATGATAAGTTGGGGAACGGCGGCAACTGTACCCGTGATAAGTGAGGCAAGGGAGTTGTTGTAGATATAGTAAGCCATAATCTGATGAAGGGCATTACCGGTCTGTGCACCCGAATAGAAAATATAACCGATATAATAGAGAAGAAGATACTTGTTGTGTGCAAGATAGTTAATCATCTTTTTAACGGTGAAGTTTTCCTCATCGGTGCCCTTGTTTCTTTCCTGGCAGATGAAGCAGACAGGGAACATTGTTGCTGTTGCCACAACGGCAATAATTATACTTACAAGACCGTAAGAAAGACCTACGCTTTCACTTACGAGAACAGAGGCAAGAACTGTTGTGATGGCTGAACCGATACCGCCTGTGATACCCTTAAGAGAAAGAACGGTGTTTCTTTCTTCAACATTACCTGTCATTGCGGTAATAATTCCGAAGGCGGGAACGTCACAGAAAGTATAAGCAGTATCCCATACGATATAGGCAAGAGCAAACCAGATGAGTTTAACTGTCTGGTCAGCGGCGGTGGGGATAATGAAAATTGCAATTGTTGCAAGAGGGGTAAGTGCACAGGCAATTTTCAGCCAGGGTATGTACTTCTTGCCGCTTTTGAATTTTATTTTATCAAAAACGACACCGAAAAGTGCATCGTTAACAGCATCCCATACCTTAACCGCCAACATAACCGTACCCGATTTGATAGGGTCAACACCTATAAGAAGCAGGAAAGTTGTCAGGAAAGAGGATACCATATTATATATCATATTCTGTCCCAGGAAATATGAATAGTAACTCTTTCTTTCATTGGGGTTTGTTTGCCAGAGCGGGTTTTTGTTTAGTGTTTTCGTCATATATATTTCTCCTTTGCAATTTTAAATTGCTTATAAATTACTTGTTGTTTACCAAATCCGCATAAAGACTGCAGACTTCACCAACATCACCTGAAGCGATAAGTTGTCCTTTTGTGAGGATAATTGCTTTGTTGCAGATATGCTTAACTCTTTCGGTACTGTGAGAAACGAAAAGCACCGTAACGCCGTCGTCAATCATCTGCATAATTCTCTGTTGGCTTTTATCCTTGAATGCCGCATCGCCGACACTTAAAACTTCGTCGAGAATAAGCACATCGGGTTTAACTGCCGTTGCAATGGCAAAACCAAGACGGGTTTTCATACCCGAGGAATAGTTTTTCATGGGCGATTTTATGAAATCACCGAGTTCGGAAAATTCCACAATCTCATCAAATTTTTCTTCAAGAAACTTCCTGGGAAAGCCCATTGTGGCACCGTAGAGAAAAATGTTTTCCTCGCCCGAATAGTTTGAATCAAAGCCTGCCCCGAGTTCCAGCATAGGCGCAATTACACCCGAAACCTTGACGGTACCCATTGTGGGCTTAAGCACACCTGCAATTACTTTTAAAAGCGTACTTTTACCTGCACCGTTAAAGCCCATTATGCCGACACGGTCACCTTTTTCAACCTTGAAACTTATATCTTTAAGCGCCCAGAACTCATCGTAGTGGAGGTTGCCCTTAGCAAAGCGTACAAAATATTCTTTGATGTTGTCAACTTTCTCCTTGCTCATATTAAAAAGCATACTTACGTGATCAACTTCAATTGCATATTCTTTCAAAATATCATCTCCTTTTAAATGCCGTAAAAAAATCAGATGTGGAGAATAAACTTATCCTGACACTTGTTGAAAACGGTAAAGCCCGCTATCATAACTACAATTGTAACAATGCAGCAATAGTAGAAATTGTTCATATCAAAATAGCCGAGAAAATCACTGCTGTGAATTACGGCACCTCTGAACATTTCCACAAAGCCGTAAAGGGGATTGAACCTTAACACTTTGAACTCAATACTGTCGGGACCGTAGTTCAATTTGTCAAAGGTGTAAACAATTGGGGTTGCGTAGAAAAGCAGCAGAGAAAAAACGTCATATATATTTTCGACGTCCCTGAAAAATACGTTGAGGGATGCAAGGAGCATACCTGAACCCATACTAAAGAAAAACAGAACAATTATGGGCACTACTGCATAGATAATTCTCCAGGTTATTGTTATGGGGTTTACATTGATAACGTTATAGAAAATTATAACGCAGGCAAGAACAATAAGAGAAATGAGGAAACTGATAAACTCCGAAAGTATCGACGAAAGAGGATAGATGTACTTCGGCACTGCCACCTTTTTAATAATAGAAGCATGGGAACGGATGGACTTCATAGCTTTCTTCGTGGAAGAAGTAAAGAAGGAGTGAATCAGTTTACCGCAAAGAAGATATACAGGATAATTAACAACGGCGGAAGAATCTCTGCCGAAGAAATTATTGAAAACGAAGGAAATGACTATCATGGTCAGAAGGGGCTGAAGAAAACTCCAGAACATACCCAATACGGAGTTTCTGTACTGAAGTTTCACATTTTTTATTGTAAGTTCCTTTAACAAGAAACGGTATTTCATAAAGTTATCTTTAAAAGTGACTTTCTCTGTCAAAATAAAACCTCCCTGTGCTTTGATACAATGTTCTCCGACAGAACCAAAATCAATATAATTGTGTCGTGAGGTTATTATACCATATCCGAAGGACGCAATCGTGTCCGAAGGGTATGATACAATGTTCTCCGACAGAACCAAAATCGATGAAATTGATTTTTCGTGATGTCGTGAGGTTATTATACCATATCACAGTTGCTTTTACAAGGATAATTTAAAAGAATATTGAAGGCGTGCCCGGGTACTCTTATTACTTGACAAAAGAAATGCCTTGGTTTATAATTACACCAATATTCGATACTAAGGCTGGTTTTATAAAATGGAAGAAAAAATTATCGTACCGGGCACCGAAGCACCCGAAAAGAAAAAGAAAATACTTTCCTGCATTCAGCCCTCGGGCATTCCCACCCTGGGCAACTATCTGGGTGCGCTAAAAAATTGGAAACTTCTCTGTGATGAATTTGACAGTGCTTTTGCCGTTGCCGATCTTCACGCAATCACCGTCAGACAGGATCCTGCAAAATTCAGAAAACAGATTATGGAAGTCTTTGCACTTTTACTTGCTATCGGTCTTGACCCCGAAAAGAGTATTGTTTTTATACAAAGCCACGTTCCTGCTCACGCACAACTTGCCTGGGTGCTCAACTGTTACACACAGTTCGGCGAAATGTCAAGAATGACACAGTTCAAAGACAAATCCCTTTCCCACGCAGATAATGTCAACGTAGGTCTTTTCTCATACCCCGTACTTATGGCGGCAGACATTCTTCTCTATCAGGCAGACCTTGTTCCCGTAGGTGCAGACC
>CAYNIN010000114.1:0-4569 GCA_964397395.1 uncultured Faecalibacterium sp. | reverse complement strand
AGGGTGAAACATAAAAGACAGCACAAGTGACAGGTCGGAAAGTTTCTGCGGACCGATTGCACTAAAGGGGGCATTTTGCTTACTTTGGTGCTCCCCGGAGCCAAAGTAAGTGCCCGAGCGGCATGAGCGAGTAGAATTTAGATGTAGGCACTATGGCAGAAATAAAAGCAGACGACTGACGGTTAATGATGCAGGCTCACGAGTAGAAGCAAAGGTATCACCGATAAATTAAATCGGTTGTTGCGGTGGAGAGGTCAGACACACGCTTAAGTTAATGACATCGCCCTTCGGGCGCCATCTCAACGGCAAGGCAAATCATAAACCCCTCCTCTTTTTACCAATTTTACAATCCTTTTCTGTTGACATCAAACTTCATAAATGTTATTATTAAAACGATAAAAATTTCCCGAGGAGGATATAAAATGAAAGCATATAAATTTTGGTTTTGCACAGGCTCACAAGACCTTTACGGTGACGAATGTCTGAGAAATGTTGCCGAACATTCAAAGATTATCGTAGCCGAACTCAACAAAAGCGGTATTCTTCCCTTTGAAATTATCTGGAAGCCTACCCTTATCACCAACGAACTTATCAGAAAAACCTTCAACGAAGCAAACGTTGACGAAGACTGTGCAGGTGTTATCACCTGGATGCACACCTTCTCACCTGCAAAAAGTTGGATTTTAGGTCATCAGGAATACAGAAAACCCCTGCTTCATCTTCATACCCAGTTCAATGAAGAAATCCCCTACGATACAATTGATATGGACTTCATGAACGAAAATCAGTCGGCTCACGGTGACAGAGAGTACGCTCACATTCTTTCAAGAATGGGTATCGAAAGAGAAACCGTAGTAGGTCACTGGACAAACAAGGCAGTTATCGAAAGAATTGCCGCATGGATGCGTACCGCCGTAGGTATTGCCGAAAGCAGTCATATCCGTGTTATGAGAGTTGCCGACAATATGAGAAACGTTGCCGTTACCGAGGGTGACAAGGTTGAAGCTCAGCTTAAATTCGGTTGGGAAATCGACGCTTATCCCGTTAACGAAATCGCTGAAAGCGTTGATGCAGTTTCTGTTTCCGACGTTAAGGCTCTCACCGATGAATATTATGAAAAGTACGACATTATTCTTGAAGGCAGAGATCCTGCGGAGTTCCGCAGACACGTTGAAGTTCAGGCACAGATTGAACTCGGCTTTGAACGTTTCCTTAAAGAGAAAAACTATCAGGCAATCGTTACTCACTTCGGCGATTTAGGAGCCCTCAAACAACTTCCCGGTCTTGCAATTCAGCGCCTTATGGAAAAAGGCTACGGCTTCGGTGCAGAGGGTGACTGGAAAGTTGCCGCTATGGTACGTCTTATGAAGATTATGACCGAGGGTATGAAGGACGCAAAGGGTACTTCAATGCTCGAAGACTATACATACAACCTTGTTCCCGGCAAAGAGGGTATCCTCCAGGCTCATATGCTTGAAATCTGCCCCACAATTGCTGACGGCAAAATCGGTATCAAGTGCAAACCTCTTTCAATGGGCGAAAGAGAAGACCCCGCAAGACTCGTATTCACCTCAAAAGAGGGTGCAGGTGTTGCCTGTTCACTTGTTGACCTTGGCAACCGTTTCCGTCTTATCGTTAACGAAGTTGACTGCGTAAAGACTGAAAAAGAAATGCCCTCACTTCCCACCGCCACAAACTTCTGGGTACCCCGACCCGATTTCTACACAGGCGTTGAAGCATGGCTTATGGCAGGCGGCGCACACCATACCGCTTTCAGTTACGACCTTACTGCAAAGCAGATGTGCGATTGGGCAGATGCAATGGGTATTGAGTCCGTTGTTATCGGCAAGAATACCGATATCGCATCTTTCAAACGTGAACTCAAACTTAATGATGTTTATTACAGATGAGGTATAAAATGGATAAAACAGTAATGATTAAAGAGGGCAAAACCGCTTTAGGTATCGAACTTGGCTCAACGAGAGTTAAGGCGGTACTCATCGGCGAGGACTCTCTGCCTCTTGCTTCGGGCAGTCACGAATGGGAAAACAAACTTGAAAACGGCTATTGGACATACTCTCTCGAAGATGTTCACACCGCCCTTCATTCCTGTTTCAGAGCCCTTAAAGAAAACGTAAAAGAAAAGTACGGCGTTAATCTTACAAAGGTGGGTGCAATCGGTGTTTCGGCAATGATGCACGGCTATCTTGCCTTTGACGAAAAGGGCAATCTCCTCACTCCTTTCCGTACCTGGAGAAACACTACAACGGGTCAGGCAGCAGCAGAACTTACAAAGGCTCTTTCCTTTAACATTCCTCAGCGCTGGACCTGCTCTCATATCTATCAGGCAATTCTTTCGGGTGAAGAGCACGTTCCCGAGGTACGCTATGTAACAACTCTTGCAGGTTATGTTCACTATATGCTCACAGGTGTCAACGCCGTTGGTATCGGTGAGGCTTCGGGTATTTTCCCCATTGACAGCGAAAAGAAAGACTACGATGAAAATATGCTTGCTGTTTTCGATAAGATGACGGCAGAAAAAGGCTTCACCAAAAAGGCAAGAGAAATTCTTCCCAAGGTGCTCCTTGCAGGTGACAACGCAGGTTATCTTACGGAAAAAGGCGTACTTTTCCTTGACGAAAGCGGTGAACTTGAGGCTGGTATTCCCTTTGCAGCCTGCGAAGGTGATGCAGGTACGGGTATGGTTGCAACAAACTCCGTTAAGGAGAAAACAGGCAACGTTTCCGCAGGTACTTCCGTTTTCCTTATGGTTGTTCTTGAAAAGATGCTTTCAAAGGTATACCCCGAAATTGATATGGTAACAACTCCGACGGGTAAACCCGTTGCAATGGTACACTGTAACAACTGCACGAGCGACATCAATGCTTGGGGCGGACTCTTCTTCGAGTTTGCAAAGGCTCTCGGTGTTGATACCACAAAGGGTAAGATTTTCGATATGATGTACGAAAAAGCCCTTGAGGGTGAAAAGGACTGCGGCGGTCTTGTTTCCTACAACTACTTCTCAGGTGAGCCCGTTACGGATACCGCCGAAGGCAGACCCATGTTTGTCCGCACCCCCGACAGCAAAATGACTCTCGGCAATTTTATGCGTACCCAGCTTTATTCCGCAATGGCAACGCTAAAAATCGGCTTTGATTTACTCGCCGAAGAAAAAGCGGAACTTGAAGAACTTTACGGTCACGGCGGATATTACATCTATCCCGGTGTGGGACAGTCCTTCACTGCGGCGGCACTCAAGGCACCCGTTTCCGTTATGAAGACGGCAGGTGAGGGCGGCCCCTACGGTATGGCACTTCTTGCTCTTTATTCAGTTAAGAATGAGGGCAGAAGCCTTGAAGATTTCCTTAAAAATGTAGTCTTCAAAGATGCCGAATGTGTAACGGTTTCTCCCGACGAGGAAGATGTAAAAGGTTTCGATGCTTTCATTGAAAGATACAAAAAAGGACTTGCTTGCGAAAAACTTGCAGGCGAGGTATTATAACAGAAGTAAATTAAAAAGGGCAGTTGCACGGGAGTGTAACTGCTCTTTTTTACTATACAAAAAAACGGCTCCCGTCAAGAGAGCCGTTTCATTCGTTTTTATCTGTCTCTTCTGCCTCTTCTGTCATCACGTCTTGCGGGACGGCGTCTGGGGGCTTCTTCACCGTCATCTTCGGGCACAAGACCTTCGATTTCGATAAGAGCGTCACGTCTTGAAAGGTTGATTCTGCCCTGGTCGTCGATTTCGATAACCTTAACGATTACTTCGTCACCAACGTTTACGCAGTCTTCAACTTTTTCAGTTCTCTTAACGTCGAGTTTTGAGATGTGAACAAGACCTTCTTTGCCCGGTGCGATTTCAACAAAAGCACCGAAAGTCATAAGGCGGGTAACAACACCACGGAAGATTGAGCCGACTTCGGGGTCGTTTGCAATTGTTTCGATGATTGTGATAGCACGTCTTGCATCGTCAATGTCAATTGCTGAAACGAAGATTGAGCCGTCTTCTTCAACGTCAACTTTACAGTTGCACTCTGCGCAGATCTTCTGAATAACTTTGCCCTGCTTACCGATAACTTCGGCAATCTTTTCAACATCAATCTTTGTTGTGAGCATCTTGGGAGCATACTTTGAAAGTTCTGCTCTGGGCTCTGCAATGCAGGGAAGCATAACTTCGTCAAGAATCTTGCAACGTGCTTCGTAGGTCTTTTCGAAAGCTTCTTTGATGATTTCGGGAGTAAGACCGTGAACCTTGAGGTCCATCTGAATTGCGGTGATACCTTTCTTTGTACCTGCAACCTTGAAGTCCATATCGCCGAAGAAGTCTTCAAGACCCTGAATGTCAACCATTGTCATAAAACGGTCGCCCTCGGAGATAAGACCGCAGGAGATACCTGCAACGGGAGCCTTAATGGGAACACCTGCTGCCATAAGTGAAAGAGTTGAGCCGCAGATTGAAGCCTGTGAAGTTGAGCCGTTTGAAGAAAGAACTTCTGAAACGAGTCTGATTGTGTAGGGAAATTCCTCAACTGAAGGGATAACGGGTACAAGAGCTCTTTCAGCAAGGGC
>CAYNIN010000113.1:0-4587 GCA_964397395.1 uncultured Faecalibacterium sp. | reverse complement strand
GAATTACCTTTATAATGATTAAGCGTCTGCTTGTTGCCAACGACCCGGATATTGATAACATTGCTAAAAGGTAAAATATGTGCTTAAAACTCCTCTGTCATTTAGTGACAACTCTCGCTTTCAGGGGAGCCAAGCAAATGGTTGATTGATTATAATTTGTGCGGTGACAGAGAAATCCGTTGCCGCTTTTTTTGACACGTTTTGTAGGGTGCGGCGCCTCGACGCGCCGTGAGTCAATGCCCCCTTCACCCGCCGATTTCTACACATCAACAGCCGTGGTACGCTTATGCATTTGAGTTTTGCTTTTATACCAATGGTCGGCCGACTTGGTTTATGGTGTGCTACTTTTAATTTCTCCGTGGAGGAAACATCAATGTTCTACTCGCTCAGGCCGCTCGGGCCCTTACTTTGCCTCCGAGGAGTGGCAAAGTAAGCAAAACACCCCTTTCCGGAGCTGAGCCGAACGCAGTTCATTTTGAGGAGTCAGGCTCGTTATTTATCTTTACTCGGGTTACCTTATTCTGCCGTGGATATAAAAAAGAAGGTTTCTGCTCTACACTCAAAATTCACAGTTCTGCGTGGGTGGTTTACCGATAGAGTTCACGAAGGTGTAGTTTTACTTCTATATATTCACCTTATCACGCTACATTGTATCCCTCAACCAACGTTATCGCTACTCGCCTACGGCGGTTGTGCTCCTTAACAACCGTGGCGGTGTGCCCAAGTCCGCTGAACTCTGTTTCAGTTGGGTTCTACGGAAAGGCTCTACAGGTGGAGGGGAGGTTTGCGGTTTTGAGTTGACGGGCGCCCCCGCCGCCTCCACCCACTCAACTGTATAGCACCGAAGCCTTCCCTGCCTCTCCTGAAAGGCAATGTCATTAACTTAAGGAAAATGCAACTGTGTTGTAGGGTCACGGCGAGCCGTGACCGCCGGTATATCCATACTATTCTTATCAAAATGAAATTCGTTGAATTATTTTTGTATATAAAATTTGTAAGGTAGTGCAGTTTTGCGGACACGGCAAGCCGTGTCCCTACAAGAGAAATCCTTAAGTTAATGACATTGCCTTTAGGGAAGGTGGCAGTCGTAAGACTGACGGATGAGTTTTCCCAACCGTTTTAACTCACTTAAATTGTGCCTGCTTTCTTGCCTCGCCTGAAAGAGGGGAACCGCTTGCGGTGGAGAGGTTTTACAATCGACTCACTTTCCCACCACCGCCTGACGAATTCCGCAGAAACCCACAAAAAAATGGTCACAAGTTTCCCTGCGACCACAATTCTGCATTTATTTAGTTATAACTTCAAAAACATCATTTGCCGTGTCCGCAATAAACTCTGCACCGCTTTCCATGAGTTCCTTTTTATCACGGAACCCCCAGGTAACGCCGATACATTTAAGACCTGCGTTGTGTGCAGTCTGTACGTCAACCTCACTGTCACCTATGTATATTGCCTTGCCCTTGGAAACTCCGCTTTCCGCAAGCACTTTAAGCACGTTAACGGGGCAGGGTTTTCTTTCGCTTTCTTCAGAAACGCCAAAGGCAATATCAATAAGGTGGGGGAAGTAATCATTACAAAGACCCACAACGGCAGAGTGGAGTTTGTTTGAAACTACGGCAGTTTTAACGCCCTTTTCTCTAAGAGAAAGGAGAAGTTCCTTCGTGTCTTCGTAAGGGGCGGTGTTATCCGCCATGTGAGAAAGATAATACTCACGGAAAACCGAAAGAGAATCTTCCCTTGTTTTTTCGTCCGTACCTTCGGGTACGGAACGCTCCATAAGTTTCACAACACCGTTGCCGATGAAACTCCGAACTTCATTTACGGTTCTTTCGGGAAAGCCGAAACGTCTTAAAGCGAAGTTCACGGCAGCGTGTAAATCTTCAAGGGTATTAAGGAGTGTTCCGTCAAGGTCAAAAATTGCAAGAGAGAACATTATCTTACGGGTTTTGTGTTCCAGATGTCACGGGCATAATCGTTGATGGCTCTGTCGGCGGCAAATCTGCCTGCACCTGCGATATTCATAAGTGACATTCTGTTCCATCTTTCTCTGTCTTTCCATACTTCGTCAATCATCTTCTGCTTTGCTCTGTAATCAGCAAAGTCGGCAAGTACCATATAGGGATCGTGGTGAATGATTGTATTACCGATTTCCTGGAACTGTTTGCCGTTGATACCGCCCTGAATAAATTCAATAACACGGCGGAGTTCTGCGTTGTTGTTGAAGTAATTGATAGGATGATAACCTGACTTTTTAAGAGAAACAGCATCGGGAGTTGTCATACCGAAAAGGAACATATTGTCATCGCCGACGGCTTCGTGGATTTCAACGTTTGCGCCGTCGAGAGTACCGAGAGTAAGGGCACCGTTTATCATAAGTTTCATATTACCCGTACCGCTTGCCTCTGTACCTGCAAGGGAAATCTGTTCACTTATATCTGCGGCAGGCATAAGTCTTTCTGCCATTGTTACGTTGTAATCTTCAAGATAAACAACTTTAAGTCTGCCCTTCATATCGGGGTCATTGTTTATAAGGTCTGCAAGGGCACAGATAAATTCGATAATCTTCTTTGCAACGAAGTAGCCCGAAGCGGCTTTTGCACCGAAGATGTAGGTGTGGGGTACATAATCGCCGTCGGGATTATCCTTGATTTCAAGGTATCTTGCAACAATCTGTAATGCGTTAAGGTGCTGACGTTTATATTCGTGAAGACGCTTAACCTGAACGTCGAAGATTGAGTTGGGATCAAGTACGATGCCCGTCTTTTTCTTGACGAGGGCGGCAAAGTTCTTTTTGTTATTAAATTTAATCTTTTCAATCTTTTCAAGAACTTTCTTATCCTTTGCAAATTTCTTGAGTTTTGAAAGTTCGTCTGCGTTGTAAACGAAGCCGTCACCGATAAGTTCTGTGATATATGCGGAAAGTTCAGGGTTTGACTGACAGAGCCAACGTCTGTGAGCAATACCGTTGGTAACATTCTTGAACTTGTCGGGAGTGAGTTTGTAGTATTCATTGAATACGGTATCTTTAAGAATCTGACTGTGAAGACCTGAAACGCCGTTTACGCTGTGGCAGGTAGCAACGCAAAGGTTTGCCATTCTGATTGCACCGCCGGAAGTAATTGCCATTTCTTCAACCTTACCTGCATCGTGAGTTATTTCCCAGATGTGTGCACGGTATCTGTTATCAATTTCTTTAACGATCTGATAAATACGGGGGATAAGTGTTTTGAACAGATCTTCGTGCCAACACTCGAGGGCTTCTTTCATAACGGTATGGTTAGTGTATGCGGCGGACTTTGTAACAATGTTCCATGCATCGTCCCAACCGTAACCGCACTCGTCGAGAAGTATTCTCATAAGTTCGGGAATTGAAAGGGTGGGGTGAGTGTCGTTGATGTGGATTGCGTTATGCTCTGCAAAGTTTTCCATTGTACCGTAGTGACGAAGATGTCTTGAAACAATATCCTGAATTGAAGCGGATACAAGGAAATACTGCTGCTTAAGGCGAAGGCTCTTACCTTCAGAGTGATTATCCGAGGGATAAAGAATTTTACTGATAACTTCTGCCATAGCCTGCTGCTCCATGGCCTTCATATACTGACCCTGGTCGAAAAGGCGCATATCAAGCGAGGGAGCCTTACTTTTCCAAAGACGCAGAACGGAAATACCTTTACCGTCCTTACCGCTGACGTACATATCATAGGGTACGGCAATGATGTCACTTGTGTCTTTATATTCAACGCTGTGATACTGATTATCCCAGGAGTCAACAACTTCGCCGCCGAAACGTACTGTAAAGGTGTCTTTTTCTCTGGGAGTGAGCCATACTTCGCCGCCGGGAAGCCAGAAGTCAGGAAGTTCTGTCTGCCAACCGTCAACGATTCTCTGCTTGAAAATACCGCATTCGTAAAGGATGCTGTAACCCATACCGTAGTAGCCCTGAGTTGCAAGGCCGTCAAGATAGCAGGCGGCAAGTCTGCCGAGACCGCCGTTGCCCAGACCTGCGTCGGGTTCGCAATCGAAAAGGGTATCAAGTTTGATGCCGTAATCTTTGAGGGCATCGGTGAAAGTTTTTGTCAGATTAAGGTTGTAAAGGTTGTTTTTAAGTGAACGGCCCATAAGGAACTCCATACTTAAATAATAAACCTTTTTTGTGTCGTCAATACCCTTTTCTTTTCTGAAGTCACGAAGACCGTTGTGCAGAAGGTCATTGACAATTAAAGAAACTGCCTTGTAATACTGCTCGTTTGTTGCTTCTTCGGTGGAAACGCCGAAGTAGTGAGAAAGTTTACCGCTGATTAAATCCTTGGCTTCCTTTTTTGTGAGTTTGTAGTCCATAAAATACCTCCAAAATCTATGAGAAATTACTGTATTATAATGATTGTCAGTATAAATGTATGGTTATTTTATACTAAAATAGAGAAAAATTCAATAGTAATAGCGAAAATAAATTGCCTAATTTTAACAACTTGTAAAAAAATGTAAAATTTTGTGTTTTTTTATGGGTGATACATTTACTTCAACTCGTGAGCCTGCATTATCAACCGTCGGTCGTCTGCTTTTATTTCTGCCATAGTGCCTACATCT
>CAYNIN010000112.1:0-4636 GCA_964397395.1 uncultured Faecalibacterium sp. | reverse complement strand
AAAGTAAGTGCCCCAGCGGCATGAGCGAGTAGAACTTAGATGTAGGCACTATGGCAGAAATAAAAGCAGTCGACTGACGGTTGATAGTGCAGCCACCCGACCCAATGAAGCAACCGCCGAGTGCCATAAGCAGTGCTGCCTGAATCTTTCCTTTTCCCTTTAAAGAAAAAATCAACTTTATTGCCACATAACATAAAAATATTTTGCAAAATAAAAAAACTGCTCTTTTTCTTCAAAAAGAAAATAAGCAGCCAAAACCCCCGCAGAAAAACTGCGGTTAATATTCATTTTTTCAGTGGCTTGCGGAACCACTATATATAATTTTAGAGAAAGATTTTACCTTTGTCAAGAGTTTTTATGCTGCACGGAGTAATGCAACATAATGCTGAAATGTGTTGCAAACACACTCTTTTAATAAAGCAAAAATCAAATTTGACTTTTTGACGAAAGAAACAAGCATAAAAGGGGCGTTTTTTTGATAAAAACATAAGATATTGTTCTTTTTCAACAAAAAGTATTCGAATATTTTGTTTAAATAAACCAAAGAAATTTGAGAAACAGGCTTGACAAAAAAAGGACATATTTGTATAATTCAACGGCTTGGAATTTTTAAGTAAGTATACTATTATAAAGGAAGGCAGAAGCATAAATTTTATGGATTTCAGTAACTACCGTCATTGGAAAATCGTAAGAGATATCGAGTATGTTGTCAAGTACTTCAGAACAAGACTCATTGTTTCTGTTGTGCTTATAATAGTTCTGTGTGCGGGTACCGCCGTCGCATCTGCCGAGTTCGTTGTAACCGACGTTTATTGCGACAATCAGATAAAAAAGGTGGTCTCTTTTTCAGCCGACCCCGATGAAATTATCAAAAAGTCCGGCTTTGAGGTCGATGAAGGACAGAAAGTTATCCTTGACCTTTTTGATGCCACCGCAACGGAAAGCGTTATAGTAATTGCCAACCCTCACGAAGCCGTTATCTATGACGGTGACAGATTTGCAGGTACGGTTACTGTTACGGGTACCGTTGCCGATGCCATTGAAGCGGCAGGCATAACCCTGGGTGACGGCGATGAATTAAATTATCCCGAAACATTGGGACTTACGGAAAACCTTGAAATCAGAATCAAAAGAGGCTTTACCGTAACGATTGTTGTTGACGGCGAAAAGAAAAAGGTGAAAACCGCTGGCGGCACCGTTTATGATATTATTCAGAAAGCAGGTATTGCTCTTGGTGCCTATGACTCCGTTTCAATGGACACAGATGAAGTTATCACAGAAAAAACCACGATAAAAATAAAACGTGTACAGTATAAAATCGTCACTAAAGAAATCACCCTGAAATACAGTACAAAAGTCAATTATGACGACTCGATGTATGAGGATCAATCCGTTGTAAAGGTTTCGGGTGAAAACGGAAAGAAAACGGAAACCTACGAAGAAAAGTATGTTGACGGTGAACTCAAGAAGACAACTCTTATCTCTTCGGTGACGGAAAAAGAAGCCGTAACGCAGGTAGTAGTCCGAGGTACAAAGGTAAGACCCGGCAGTTTTAAGGGTACGGCGGTTAAATCTTCAACGGTGATGTCGGAACTGACACCGCCCTTCGAAATCGCCCTTAATCAGAACGGCAGACCCATCGACTATATCAAGGTCATCACGGGCAAGGGAACCGCTTATTGTACGGGCTCAGTCTGTTCAACGGGCGTGGGAGTAAAACAAGGCTATGTTGCCGTTGACCCCAGAGAAATTCCCTACGGCACAAAGATGTACATAGTATCATCAGACGGCAAATATAATTACGGCTACTGTATTGCCGCTGACACGGGCGGATTCATCTATAACAGCAGTACCGTTGTAGACCTTTATATGTACTCATACAGTCAGTGCAAACAGTTCGGCAGAAGAAACGTTGATATCTACATTCTCGAATGGGGCAACGGTTTCGGCACAAAGAAGTAATTTTCTGATATTGTTGATAATGCCATATTTGTTGTATATGGATAAAATAATTGTTAACAATAAAGTTAACCGTATTGACATTATCTTCTTAATTTGTTATCATTTAAGTACCAAATTATAAGGAGGATTTAACAATGGATGTATTTGCAAATGTTCTCAACATCATTCAGCAGGTAGTTGCTATGCTCAAAGAATTCTTTGAAGGTATCCTCGCTACTATTAAAGGCGAAGACCAGGATGCATAAACTGCCGAAGGCGCATAAGGATAATTAAAAAACGTTATCGAAAAACAGAAGTCTCAGGGCTTCTGTTTTTTGTAATTGAAAATCCCGACGGATTGTCTGCACAAGTCCGTCGGGAATAAATTTTATCTTTATTTAATGAGACCGTATTTAATCTGATAGTCTTCGTAGTGTTGCTGATATTTGCCGTTTTCCTCTCTTTTAAGATGCTTTACAAAAGAGTGAAGATCCATTTCATAGTTGGATGCTTCCGTAACACAGGAGGCGACATTTGCACAGTGGTCAGCAACTCTTTCAAGGTTGGCGAGGATATCCTTGAATACAAAACCTTGTTCAATGGTACATTTACCTGCCTTCAAACGAGCGATATGGTGACGCAGATATTTTTCTTTAAGGTCGTCAACAATCTGTTCAAGGGCTTCAGTCTGAAGAACGCTTTCAACGTCGTTTTCAGCAAAGGTCTTTCTTGCAAGAGTAAGAATTTCCATAACGGCAACGGTCATAGTTTTGATTTCTTCAGCGGCAGAGCCTGAGAAAGCAAGATTCTTTTCTTTCATTTCGTCTGTGGCTCTGAGAATACCTACGGCAAAGTCTGCAATTCTTTCAAAGTCACCGATAATATGAAGAAGTTTTGAAACTTCCATACTGTCGGAATCGCGCAGTTCTTTTGCAGAAAGTTGCACAAGGTATGTGCCGAGTTTATCCTCGTATTTATCGGTTTTCTTCTCGCTTTTTATAATAAAGTCTGCATCGTCATCATTGTAGCCTTTTTCGAGAAGTGAAACAGAGGCTTTGAGGGATTCCGTTGCAATATCAGCCATTTTTTCCGTAACGTCTTTGCAACGTGCAACGGCGATTGCGGGGGTTGCAAGAAGTCTTTCGTCAAGAAATTCGTATTTTTCTTTTTCATCGGTATCCTTAACGGTCATAACAGCAAGTTTTTCAAGCACTTTAATAAGGGGAGCCCACATAAGAGTGCAGAACACCTTGAAGGTTGAATGCATAATGGCAATCTGAACTTCGTTCATTGTGTTTGTAAGGAAATCAAATTTGAAAATTGCATTTGCCGCATAGAACAGAACAAGGGCGGCAACGGTACCGAAGATGTTGAAGTAAAGGTGAACAAGGGTAGCACGTTTTGCGTTTTTATTTGCACCGATTGCAGAAAGCATAGCCGTAACGCAGGTGCCGATACTCATACCCATAATAACGGGAAGAGCCGTACCGAAAGAAATCGCACCTGTTGAAGAAATGGCTTGAAGGATACCGACAGAAGCGGAGGAAGACTGAATTATAGCCGTCAGCACCGTACCTGCAAGAACACCGAGAACGGGGTTTGAGAAAAGGGTGAGAATGTTTGTAAATTCAGGAACGTCTTTAAGACCTTCAACGGCATCTGACATTCCTGACATACCTGTCATGAGGGTAGCGAATCCGAGAAGAATCATAGCGGTATCTTTGCTTTTCTGATTTTTTTTGAACATAAGCAGGAAAACACCGATTATGGCAATAACGGGTACGAAAGAGGAAGGTTTGAAGAGAGCCATAATTCCGCTGCCGTCAATTGCCACAAGGGAAAGAATCCATGCAGTGACGGTGGTACCTACATTAGCGCCCATTATGACGCCGACAGACTGATGGAGTGTCATAATACCTGAGTTAACAAAACCGACAACCATAACGGTTGTTGCAGATGAGGACTGGATGATTGCAGTTATACCAAGACCGAGCAAAAAGCCTTTAAGAGGACTTTCGGTCATTTTGCCTAAAACTGTTTTTAGACTTCCGCCTGCTTTCTTCTCAAGAGCATTGCCCATTATCTGCATGCCGAACAGGAAAAGGGCAAGACCTCCGATGAGGGATAATACATCAAAAATTGTCATAATAAAACTCCGTTAAATTATTTTATTTATGCAACGGTGAAAAATCGAAAATTTCACCGTTACCTGCATAATAGCAAAAATAAAAACCTTTTACAATAGTTTTTGCAGAAAAAATTCAGGAAATTTAAAAGTGTACCCCAAATTTTTCCGGTAAATAAAAATGGAAAAAATCAAACGGTTTCAACTTAAAAAGTGCAAAAAAACACAGTAAAATATTTTTTAAAAAAATGCAAAAAAATTCAGAAAAAACTATTGACTAATATTCAATCTTGTGTTATTATAACTGAGCGTTAAACGTCAGTTGTGCGTTAAACAAGCTGGTGTAGCTCAGTTGGTAGAGCAGCTGATTTGTAATCAGCAGGTCGGGGGTTCGAGTCCGTCCACCAGCTCCAGTATTTTATATGGGTAGGTTCCCGAGTGGCCAAAGGGAGCAGACTGTAAATCTGCCGTCAACGACTTCGATGGTTCGAATCCATCCCTGCCCACCAGAAACAAATAATCCGAACATTTTACCGATTGGTGAAGCGTTCGGATTTTTTGTTTATTTCT
>CAYNIN010000111.1:0-4640 GCA_964397395.1 uncultured Faecalibacterium sp. | reverse complement strand
ATTGACCTTATCATTTCAAACTGTTAGAATGAACACAAGCAATTATGCAAAAAAAAGGAGAAAACATTATGCTTAAAAAAGATACTTTTGCTCCCCGTCCGCCTATGGGCTGGAACAGCTGGGACTGCTACGGTGCCGCCGTCAACGAAGAACAGCTTTTAGGTAACGCACAGTATGTTGCCGACAACCTTAAGGATTACGGCTGGGAGTATATTGTTTGCGACATCCAGTGGTATGAGCCGAAAGCGGTTTCAAATTTCTACATAAACTTTGCCGATCTCTGTATGGACGAATATTCTCGTCTTATCCCCGCGGTCAACCGTTTCCCCTCAAGTGCAAACGGAGTGGGCTTCAAGGCTATTGCCGATAAAATTCACGCAATGGGTCTTAAGTTCGGTATACATATTATGAGAGGTGTTCCCCGTCAGGCAGTTCACGGCAACACAAAGATAAAGGGTACAGACAAAACCGCAAGGGAAATTGCTTCGGGATTTTCCGTCTGTGCCTGGAACACGGATATGTACGGCGTAAAAGATACGGAAGGCGCACAGGAATATTACAACAGTATTTTCGAACTTTACGCTTCATGGGGTATCGACTTCGTGAAGGTTGACGACATTGCCAACACCGAATTTAAGCCTCACGATCCCTACTCTGCAAGAAGAGAAATCGAAATGATAAGAAAGGCTATCGATAATTGCGGCAGAGCAATAGTGCTTTCACTTTCCCCCGGACCTGCCGTTGTAGCCGAGGCTTTCCACCTTTCACAGAATGCAAATATGTGGCGAATGACCGGTGACTTCTGGGATCATTGGGATAAACTTTATGCAATGTTTGAAAGATGCGAAAAGTGGAATCCCCACGTTAAAACGGGCTGCTGGCCTGACTGCGATATGCTCCCCCTTGGTAAGATAAGCAAAACCTGCTCTTGCCTCGGCGGCAGGGACAGATATACAAACTTCACCCCCGACGAGCAGAAAACAATGCTTACTCTTTGGTCAGTTTTCCGTTCACCTCTTATTCTCGGCGGCGAACTTCGTGAAAACAGACCCGAAGACCTTGAAGTTATCACCAACAGAGATATTCTTGAACTTAACCAATACTCCACCGATAACCGTCAACTCGTAAGAAACAAAAACGAGGCAATCTGGCTTTGCAAGGATAAAGACGGCAACGATGTTATTGCTCTCTTTAATACCTCTGACGAAGAAAGAGAAGTTACCGCCGAACTTGCTTACCACGGCATCGAGGGTAAGTATAAGGGTACGGAACTCTGGACAAAGGAAGAAACCGAAGGTATCGAAAACACCCTCACTCTTTCCGTTGCACCTCACGGTGTTAAGGTTTTAAGACTTACCAAATAATAAAAAGGGGCTGCAAAAACAGTCCCTTTCTTATTATTCAATTACTTCAAGATAAAAACTTACAGGTCGGAAGCCGTCATTGCAGGAAAGCATGGCGGATTTTTTGTTTTTCATCCAGCCGTCATAGAAGTTTTCTCCGCCGTGAGAAAGAGCCAGCACAAAAGGTGAAATCGTGTCCCACGCACTGTCGCAGAAGTTTTCGGGCTTCTGCCAACCCTCTGCGATAAACACCTGACCTTCCAGGAGGTCGCAGGCGTGCTCAATGGGGTTTTCGTATTTTGCAATAAGGTCGTCATACCTTGCCTTACGCATAACGGTAATCTTAACTCTTTTCATATAAGCACCTTATTTGTACTCGGGAAGCCAGCCTTTATGTGCTTCAAGCAGTTCGTCAACCATGGCATAGATGTCTTTTATGTTAAGTTCTGCACCTGTGTGAGGATCCATCATTGCCGCATTGTAGATATACTGCTTTTCGCCCGTTGCCGCCGCTTTGATTGTGAGAAGTTGCGGATAGATGTTGCTTGAGTTCATAGCCGCAAGTTGCAAGGGAAGTGAACCCACCTTGCAAGGTGTGATACCGCTTCCGTCAACAAGGCAGGGCACCTCAACGCAGGCTTCATCGGGAAGGTTGTCGATAAGGCCGTTATTAAGAACGTTACCGCCGATTTTGTAAGGCTTGTTTGTAACAATAGCCTCCATTATGTAGGAAGCATATTCGCCTGAACGCTCGTGGGTAATTTTGCCGTCAGCGAGAATGTTATCTCTTTCTTTTTCCCAACCTTTTATCTGTTCAACGCAACGTCTGGGGTATTCGTCAAGAGGTATGTTAAACTCCTCAATCATTTCGGGATATCTTGACTTTATGTAGAAAGCATTGTATTCGGAGTTATGCTCACTGCTCTCGGTGCAGTAATAGCCGAGTCTGTCAATATAGTCGAAACGCACCATATCATCATGCTTTTCGGCTTCGTTCTTTTCCTTTGCTCTCTTTTTGATTTCGGGATAAAGGTCGTTGCCGTCTTTGTCCCTCAGTTCAAGGAGCCACGCCATGTGGTTTATACCTGCAATAAGTTCCGTTCTGCCTTCAAGTTTATCTTCCATTGAAAGTTTCTTAAGCAGATGGTCGGAACAGCACTGAACGCTGTGGCAAAGACCGACGGTTTTGATTTTCGTGTATCGGAGCATATAGCCCGTAAGCATAGCCATGGGGTTAGTATAGTTAAGGAACCAGGCGTCAGGACATACTTCTTCCATATCGTCGGCAAAAGCCTTCATCACGGGAATTGTACGAAGGGCTCTCATTATACCGCCGATGCCCATTGTGTCGGCAATGGTCTGTCTGAGTCCGTACTTCTTGGGAATTTCAAAGTCCGTTACGGTGCAAGGCTCGTAACCGCCCACCTGAATTGCATTGACAACGAAAGAGGCGCCACGGAGAGCGTCTTTTCTTTCCGCTTCACCGAGGTAGGTTGTTATCTTTGCTTTTGAGGAGTTGACATTTCTGTTTATCGCACTCAGAATAATTTCAGACTCCTTAAGTCTTTTTTCGTCGATGTCATAAAGTGCAAACTCTGCCTCGCAAAGACAGGGAGTACACATACAGTCACCGATAACATTTCTTGCAAAAACAGTGCTTCCTGCGCCTAAAAACGTAATTTTCATATCTCTTGCCCCTTGCTTTATAAAATATTTTTTGGTAAAATTAGAATAGCATATAAAAAATAAAAATGCAATATGAAATAAGAAGGAAAAAGTATGAAAGAAACGAAATTTTATCTCATTGCAGATCCCCACTATTTTGAAACCTCTCTTGGCTGCAGTGGTAAGGAATATGACGACTTTATGCACTTTGAGCAAAAGTGCTTTGCGGAAACCGCAAGTATCAACAGAAGCGTTATCGACTATCTCAAAGAGGCTCAAGAAGCCGACACCGTACTTATCGCAGGTGACCTTACCTTCAACGGAGAAAAGGAAAGCCACAAGAGTTTTATAAAACTTCTTCACGAACTCAAGGACGGTGGCAAAAAAATTTTTGTTGTTACCGCCGACCACGATTTCAAGCAGGGAAAGGACTGTTTCGCATTCGGTGAAAACGGCAGATACAATCCCGAAACCATAAACCGTGACGACCTTTGGGATATGTACAGCGACTTCGGATTCGGTCAGGCAATTGCCGAAGACAGAAAGCATTTAAGTTACGTTGCACAACTTTCCGACGGTGTACGTCTTCTCGCCCTCAACAGCGACTTCAAGAAAAAAGGTCAGTTCCATTTTGAAGAAGAACAACTTGAATGGATTAAGGAGCAGGCAGAAAAGGCAAAAGAAGACGGTCAACTCCTTTTCGCAATGAACCACTACCCCATTATCGGCGGTCAGCCTCTTATGGAACTTATCTCATCTATGACGGTATATGACAGTGATAAAGTTGCCGCTTTCCTTGCAGATAACGGCATCAATATGATTTTCACGGGTCACATGCACAACCACAGCATTGCCGAGAAAATCACGGAAAAGGGCAACAAACTTTACGACATCTGCACAGGCGCAATTATTGCCGACCCTGCTTACATAAGACTCGTAACTGTAAAAGATGACAACACCGCCGACATCAAGAGCATACCCACCCCCGACTTTGACTTTGACACCAAGGGTAAGGACTGCAAAACCTACCTTTCGGATATGTTTGACAATATGATTGTCAACGTACTGACAGACCTTCGTGATGACCCGGAAAGAGTTATCAACAAGTTCCACATCAAAAATACGGGTGCAATCCGTTTTGCCCTTCGCTTTGTGGGCAGAATAATTTGCGGTATAACCCTGGGCACTCTTGCAAGACTTCTCTTCATTAAGTGTGACAAGAGCATACGCAAAATGAAACTCAAGGATTATGCCGTTAATATTGTACGTCAGATGTTTGAAGGCAACCAGCCCTACGTGGAAGGCACCCCCGAAGGCGACCTTTTCCTTGCCTTCCTTAAACGAATCGGTTTCGTTTTAAAGAAGTTAAGCCTGAAAAAGCCCGACGGAACAAAAGCGGATATGTACGAAGTGTTAAAGCATACCGTCGGTAATTACGGCATTGATGATTATGATGCAGTGCTGAAACTCAGATAAGAACATCTTAATAAAAAAGTGACAGACTGTCCTGTGTGAAGTTCACAGGGCAGTCTGATTTTGTTTGGTATATTATTTAACTTTTACACTCTTAACAGAACTCCATGCACTGTACACCGTTCCGCTATCGGTCTTTGTGTAAGCACGGACTTTGAA
>CAYNIN010000110.1:0-4744 GCA_964397395.1 uncultured Faecalibacterium sp. | reverse complement strand
GGCGACCCCCTTGAAATTTTCACTCAGGCGGACGGTGAAGTGATTTTCAAAAAATATTCACCCGTAGGTGAACTTGGTGCAGACACAAAGCAGTATGCGGATATTCTCAGCCGTACAACAGGATATGCCTGCGTAATCTGTGACAGGGACAGAGTTGTGGCAGTGTCGGGTATGCCTAAAAAAGAACTTATTGACAAGCGTATTTCACCTATGCTTGAAAGTTATATGGAAAGACGCAGCGGTTACGTTTTCGGTACGGATAAAGATGAGTTTTCAGTTTCCGAGGAAGTACAGAAAAAAGTATCTGTTATGGCACCGATTATCGGCGGCGGTGATATTCTCGGCGCTGTGGTACTGCTCTCTGACGAAAGCGGTAAAGTTCCCGGTGCCGTTGATATTAAACTTGTGCAGGTAGGGGCAAGTTTTTTGTCAAAACAAATGGAAGAATAATTTCTGACAAAAATATTAAATTTTAATAGACAAATTTTCCTTTCAGTGATAATATTAAATCAACTAATATTTACGGGGGAAATAAAAATGTCAGAAGTAAATAAAGCATTATCTCTTGAACGATTTCAGGCTATTATAAGAGAAAAAACGATTTCAGACAAAGACGGAAATTTTGATAAAGAAGTTTTTTCACGTTTTCTGCCCTTGTTGCAGGAACTTTATCCCGATGCATTTAAAGTTCTTGAGGCGGAAAGAGTAAATGAATTCGGTATACTTCTTCGCTGGAAAGGTAAGGACAGTTCATTAAAACCCGTTGTAACAATGGCGCACCACGATGTTGTTGATGCCAAGGATTCCGAGTGGGAGCATCCGCCCTTTGCCGCAGAAGTTCATGACGGCGTACTCTGGGGCAGAGGTACAATTGATACCAAGTGTATTGTTTCTGCAATTTTAGAGTCAATGGAAAGACTTATAAAAGAAGGCTTTGTACCCGAGAGAGATGTTTACTTCGCCTCAAGCAACTGCGAAGAAGTCGGCGGAGATACAATGATTAAAATTGCCGACCTTTTCAAAGAGAGAAATATTGAGCCTTACTTCGTTCTCGATGAGGGCGGAGCAATTATGAAAAGTCTTCCTATGGGCATAAAAACACCTTTTGCTATGGTTGCTCTTTCGGAAAAAGGCTGGGCAACGGTACGTCTTACTGCAAAGAGCAAAAGTGCTGCCCACGGTGCCAAGGCTACGGGCAGTTCTAAAAAATCCGCACCCTCAAAACTCGTTGAGGCAGTTGCAAAACTTGAAAAGACTCCTTCCGAGGCAACGATTACACCTGCCCTTGAAGAAATGCTCAGACGATTTGCTCCCTATGTTTCGGGTGTACTGAGCTTCGTTTTCAAAAACCTCTGGCTTTTCAGACCTTTAGTTAAAAAGGCTATGGAAAGCAATGCCGATACCGCTGCGATGATTCGTTCAACCTTTATTCTTACAAAACTTGAAACCGCTTCAGGAACAGGACTTGTACCCGAGGAGGCTTATGCCGAGTTCAGAGTGAGAATTGCACCCCAGGATAGTTTCGATGATTTACTCACTCACATAAAAAATACCGTCGGCGAGGAAATCGAAGTTGAGGTTAAGAACAGAAGTGACGCTCCCCGTATTTCTGATTTTGACACCGAGGCTTTCGATTACGTGGAAAATACCATAAAGAAAGTATTCCCCGAAATCGGTGTTTCACCCTTTATCCTTAACGCAGGTACGGACTCAAGACATTTTGCTTCAATTTGCCCGAGAGTTTACCGCTTCGGTGCTTTCCCCCTTGACGATGACCGCTTTGCTACGGTACACGGCAATAACGAGAGAATGCCCCTTGAGGACTATTACAATATGATTGACTTTTACACGGAACTTCTTAAGGGTGTGTAAGACAAAAACAAAAGACAGATGCTTCACTTGTGCGTTGCATCTGTCTTGCTTTTTTATCCGATAAACTTACCCATAATTGAGGGACCGTCTTCAATGAAGTTGCCCGTATTTTTTGCCGTTTCCTCGTTGATTGTGTCAACGCCCTCCACCTTCTTTGAGTGGTGGTAAATGAGGTAGGGGACAGGGTCACTTGCGTGGGTCTTTGTAACGATGGGTGTGGGGTGGTCGGGAAGAATCATAATTTTGTAGTCATCGTATTCCTTCAGACCCTCAAGGACGGGGCCGAGAACAAGTTCGTCAATAAGTTCAATTGCTCTGACTTTGTTTTCGGGCTCGTTTCTGTGTCCGCACTCGTCGGGGGCTTCAACGTGGATATACACGAAATCCTTACCGTTTTTGAGTTCTGCGAGGGCGTACTCGGCTTTTGCCGTAAAGTTTGTGTCAATATAGCCCGTTGCACCGGGAATGTCGGGGGTGGACATTCCTGCACTTATTCCGATACCTTTGAGAAGGTCAACGGCTGAAATGACAGAGCCTTTCACTTTGTAAAGTGATTTGAAAGAGGGGAGAATGGGTTTATTGCCTTCACCCCAGAGCCAGATTGAGTTTGCAGGACGTTTACCCTCGGAAACTCTCTTAAGGTTAAGAGGGTGGTTTTTAAGTACAGCGTAACTCTTTTTCATCATCTCTATGAGAGGTTTTGCGTTTTCGTGGGTTGAAAGATAAGGGGCGACAACTCTGTCACTGATATCGTGGGGAGGAGTCATATTGCCGAGATTTGTTGTACCGCCGTGAACAACAAGGCAGTGGCGGTAACTGACACCGTTATAGTATGTATAAATGTCGTTGCCGAACTCTTTTTCAACGGCTTCAATAAGTACTTTTGCCTCTTCGGAACTGATGTCACCTGCAGAGTAGTCCACCATTGTTTTGTCTTCGTAGTTTTCTTCGTCGGAAAGGGTGACAAGGTTGCAACGAAGGGTTACGTCGTCATCATTGAGTTTTACACCTATTGAAACGGCTTCAAGAGGGGAACGGCCCGTATAATATTTTTTAGGGTCAAAACCCATAACACTCATATTTGCAACGTCGCTGCCTGGCTTAAGTCCGTCGGCAACGGTTTTGACAAGACCGACTTCACTGTTTTTTGCAAGAAAATCAATGTTGGGTTTTTTGGCACACATCATAGGTGTTTTGCCGTCAAGGGCGGGTACGGGATAATCAGCCATACCGTCGCAGAGAAGAACAATATATTTCATAGTGATCTATCCTTTCATAAGGGGAGTAAAGACTATTTTATCACAAGTTGTTTTGCATTTCAACGGTTTAAATCAAAAAACTTTCCTTTGATCATCACATATCGGATGTTTAGTTCCTTATCCATAATTACAAGGTCAGCATTTTTACCCTGTTCAATACTGCCGCAGACTTTGTCGGCACCGATAACTTTTGCGGGATTTATCGTGCAACACTTAAGGGCACTTTCAAAGGGTATGCCGAAAGAAAGAAGGTTTTTGAACTCCTCGCAGATGTTTGTTGTACTGCCTGCGATAGTACCGTTTTCAAGGTGTGCTTTACCGCCTGAAACGATAACTTTCTGACCGCCGAGAGAGTACTCACCGTCCTTACAGCCTGCGGAACTCATAGAGTCGGAAATCACAACGAGTCTGCCGTCACCGATTGTTTTGAAAAGTATTCGCAAGGCGGCAGGGGAGATGTGGTAGCCGTCACAGATAATCTCTGCCGTTACGGTATCGCTTTCCATTACAGCGCCTACAACCCCCGGTGCTCTTGAAGTGAAAGGCGTCATAGCATTCATAAAATGGGTTGCGTGAGAAAATCCGCTTTCTATGGCTTTTTTGGCAGTTTCATAATCTGCATCGGTGTGGGCAAGGGAAATAACAGCTCTGTCTTTGTTTTCCTTTGCAAAAGCAAAAGCACCGTCGCTTTCGGGCGCAACATCGGCAAGGGCAATTTTAGAAACAGAGTCAAGTTCCCTGAAAAAATCTGTGTCGGGACTTACAACATACTGCGGATCCTGGGCACCGCATTTTGTTTTTGAAATAAAGGGTCCTTCCATATTTATGTTATGGAAATAGGCACCTCTCTCTTTCCCTTTAAAAGATTCGATTGCGGAAAAGATTTCTTTGAGTTTCTCTTTTGGGAAGGTCATTGTTGTGGGACAGACGGAAGTAACGCCGAATTTTGCATAATGCTTTGACAAACCGTCAAGACTTTCAGTTGTAGCATCGCAGAAGTCGAAACCGCTTCCGCCGTGAGAATGAATATCCACAAAGCCGGGCAAAGCCAGAAGACCTTCCATATCGATTGTTTCCGTACCCTTATGGGAAAAGTCGAATTTACCCTCTTTTATTCCGATGTCACCTTTGATTTTTGTAAAGGTCGGATTTACATACTCTATGTTTTTTAAAATCATTGTATCATACCTCGGATGAAAAAAATATTTTAAAATTTTTTAGCAAAACCTATTGACATTTTTCACAATATCGTATAGAATATAGCAGTTGTCAGAGATGATCCATTAGCTCAGCCGGCAGAGCACTTGACTTTTAATCAAGGTGTCCGGAGTTCGAATCTCCGATGGATCACCATAAATCCCGTTCGTGTCAGCGAATGGGATTTTTACTTATTACCTTTTTACTCTTCACTTAAACTTATCTTGACTTTGGTCGGGATTTTTGGGAAGTAAGAAGTAAGAGGGAACAGGTAAGAAGTATGGGCGGGACACCCGCACCCGATTTGATTTTAGCTCAGCAGCATAAATCAATGACTCTTGAGTTTAAGACTCAGGAGTCTTTTTTGTTTGCAGTTAATTTTATCATATAACGTTTTATTTTGCAATATTTTTTCA
>CAYNIN010000109.1:0-4883 GCA_964397395.1 uncultured Faecalibacterium sp. | reverse complement strand
AACCCTGTTCTTGCAACACTTAAATTCTTCCGTGACGAATATATTGCTCACGTTGTTGATAAGAAGTGTCCCGCAGGTGTATGTAAAGACCTTCTCTCCTTCTCAATCGTTGAAGACCTTTGTAAAGGTTGTACACTCTGTGCCAAGAAGTGCCCCGTCGGTGCTATCTCAGGTACAGTCAAGAATCCCCACGTTATTGACACATCAAAGTGTATCAAGTGCGGTGTTTGTATGGATTCCTGTAAGTTTAAGGCTATTATTAAGAAATAAGGAGGTACGTTAAAATGGAACAGAAAATGCTTAATATCAAAATTAACGGTATGTCATGCAGCGTACCTTACGGTACAACAATTCTCGAGGCTGCAAGACAGGTAGGTATCGAAATTCCTACACTTTGCTACCTTAAAGAAATCAATGAAATCGGTGCTTGCCGTTTCTGCGTTGTTGAAGTTGCAGGCGCAAGAAGCCTTGTTGCTGCTTGTGTATTCCCCATCGAAAGAGAAGGAACCGAAATCTTCACAAACAGTGAAAGAGTTCGCAAAGCAAGAAAGACAACTCTTGAACTTATCCTTTCAACTCACGAAAGAAAGTGCCTGAGCTGTGTAAGAAGCGGTGACTGCGAACTTCAGAAACTCTGTAAGGAATACGGCGTTGACACAGAAGACAGATTCGACGGCGATAAGCCCGTATACGAAATTGACTATTCTGCAGCACACATGGTAAGAGATAACAACAAGTGTATCCTTTGCCGCCGCTGTATCGCTGCTTGTGACAATCAGGCTATCAGCGTTATCGGTGCAAATGCCCGTGGTATTGATACTCACGTTGGCTCACCCTTTGAACTTCAGCTTGGCTCAACTTCATGTATCTCCTGCGGTCAGTGTATCGTTAACTGCCCCGTTGGTGCTATCTATGAAAAAGACGACACGGCAAAAGTTCTTGAAGCAATCAACGATCCTTCAAAATATGTTGTTGTTCAGGCTGCTCCCGCAGTTCGTGCAACTCTCGGCGAATGCTTCGATATGCCCGTCGGCACAGACGTAACAGGCAAAATGTTTGCTGCTCTTCGCCGTCTTGGCTTCAATAAAGTATTTGACACCAACTTCGGTGCAGACCTTACAATTATGGAAGAAGCAACAGAACTTCTCTCAAGAGTTAAGAACGGCGGCATTCTTCCCATGATTACTTCCTGCTCGCCCGGCTGGATTAAATACTGCGAACACTACTATCCCACAGAACTTGATCACCTTTCATCCTGTAAGTCACCCATGCAGATGCAGGGCGCAGTAATCAAGACTTACTATGCAGAAAAGAACGGCATTGATCCCAAGAATATCGTTTCCGTTGCAATTATGCCCTGTACTGCTAAGAAGTTTGAATGCGGCAGAGATGACGAAAGCGCAAGCGGTTACGCAGATGTTGACTATGTTCTCACAACAAGAGAACTCGGCAGAATGATCAAGTCCGCAGGTATCAACTTTACAATTCTTCCCGATGAAGAATGTGATGCACCTCTCGGTCAGGGTACCGGTGCCGCAGTTATCTTCGGCACAACAGGCGGTGTTATGGAAGCTGCACTTCGTACTGCTGCTGAAGTTATCACCGGTGAAAGCCTTGAAAATCCCGAATTCCACGAAGTTCGTGGTATGGACGGCATCAAGGAAGCATCTTATAAACTCGGCGATATGGATGTTAAGGTTGCTATCGCTTCAGGTACAAAGAACGCAAAGACACTTATGGAAAAGGTTAAGAACGGCACTGCCGACTATACCTTCATCGAAATCATGGGTTGTCCCGGCGGTTGTATCAACGGCGGCGGTCAGCCTGTTCAGGACGCAACAGTCCGCAACTTCACAGACCTTAAGGCACTTCGTGCTGCTGCTCTTTACAACAACGACAAGAACCGTCCTTCAAGAAAGAGCCACGAAAACGAAGACGTTAAGGCTATCTATGCCGAATATCTTGGTGAGCCTAACAGCCACAAGGCTCATGAACTTCTTCACACAAGTTACAAGGCAAGACCTATGTTTGACAAATAATCATACCGATTATAAAAGAAGCGGTGCGGGAAAAATCCTGCACTGCTTTTATCTTTGTTTATGCAAAATTAAAGGCATAAACTTTTTTAAAATTATTGACATTTGACTTCATGAAATGTTATTATTACTATACATAATAATGTATGGAGGAATATATATGAAAAAACTTCTCGCAATTGTTCTTACTGCAGTAATGCTTTTCACTCTTTCATCAGTAGCATTTGCAGTTAATTATGACCAGGTTTTCGATGCAGGTACATTAGGCTCAAAGACCTACCGTATTCCCGCAATCTATACCCTTAACGACGGCTCTGTTATCGCAGGTGCCGACATCCGTTATGACCACGGTAAAGACTCGCCCAACAACATTGACACCGCTATTGCTATTTCCGCAAACGGCTACACAGGTTGGGAGTATCAGGTTGTTAACCGTTTTGACGATTATGCTGACGGCACAACAGATACATACAGCGCATCTTTCATTGATTCAGCCATCGTGCAGGATTCAAACGACAGAATTTATCTTGTAACTGATGCCTGGACATCAGACGGCGGTTACCTTGCTGCAAAGCGTGGCTCAGGCTACACAGAAATTGACGGCAAGAAATATATGCTTCTCACAACAGGCAACAACACAGATGACCTTTCATCTTTCGGTTATTACATTGCTGATTTCGCAGGTGATTTTGCTCCCGTTCTTAAAGTTAGCGATTCAAGTGCAACTGCATACACCGTTGACAAAGAATACAGACTTTACAAAAACGGCACTGCTCTTATGATGAAGCAGTACGGTAGCGACAAGCAGGTTCAGCAGAATGTTTTCTATAACGATGCAGAACTTTGCTGCTACAACACTTGCTATCTCTGGCTCAGAACAAGTGACGATAACGGCAAGACCTGGAGCGACCCCACAATCATCACTCCTCAGGTAAAGAGTGAAAAAGAAGGTTTCCTCGGCATTTGCCCCGGCAGAGGTTATGTAACAACATTGGCTGACGGCACGGAAAGAGTTATCTTTATGGTTTACGATAACCTCGGTGCAGGTGATGTTCTTTGGAACGAAATGGAAAATGTAAGCACTATCTATTCAGATGACGGCGGCGTTACATGGAAAAGAGGCGCAGAAACAACATCAAAGGTAAACGTTGGTAAGACAAGTGAATCACAGATGGTTGCTCTTAACAACGGCGTTCTTCGCCTTTATGCAAGAAACGGTTCAGATTATATCGCTTATGCCGACAGCACTGACGGCGGTGTTACATGGTCAAAATTCGTAAGAGATCTCGACCTTGGCGCAATGGGTAACTGTATGTGCTCATTCATCAACACAAGCAAGACTATCAACGGCAAAAAGGTTATCCTTGGCTCCTTCCCCTCAAATCAGTCTGAAAGAGCAGACGGCGTTATCAAGACCGGTGTTGTAAATGACGACAATACAGTTGAATGGATTGCAACATACCACGTAAACGACGGCTTCTTTGCTTACTCCTGCCTCACAGAACTTGCAGACGGTAACATTGCATACCTTTATGAAGATGAAGCTTATCATATTCAGAGCATGGTTCTCACAATGGACGCAGAAGGCAACCTCAGCGAAATCAACGGCAACAACTGTGAATATGAAGAAAATCTTACACTCTGGCAGAAGATTGTTAAATTCTTCAAAGATCTTTTCATCAAACTCCAGCAGTGGCTCGGTATCGCATAATTTAATATCATTATAATCGGAAAAGCAGAGCGTAAAAACTCTGCTTTTTTCTGTAAAGTGCAGTTCTCACATTTTTGTTTTTCTTTCATAGTATGATAAAGGAGAGTTGAAACCTCAACTCCCAAATCATAAAAAGGAGCGATAAGAATGAACAGTAACAAATCCTGTCCGTATCCTCGTCAGAGATATATGGAAGAGGAATCCGGCAACACAAGAAGCAGAATGAGAACTTCTCTGCCTTGTAACACCGTTCTTGCAATGGCTTACGTTCCGTATCAGCAAATGGAGGAAACCTACTCTTGCGAAAAGGCACTTTCCGTGGGTACGGTATTTCCTTGCCTGAACCTTCCGTTTGTGGGGTGTTGCAGATGATTAACAAGAATTCTCTGAAACATCGTATTATGGCTATCCGCTTTGCGATATGGGATCTGCACTTGTATCTTGATACCCATTGCGGTGATGTTCAGGCTACGGAACTTCTTGAAAAATATAAGGAAAAATACGCAGAACTTCTTAACGAATATGTATGCAAATACGGTCCGATTACTTTTTCTCAGGGTACAACACAGCAGTGGCTTAACTGTCCGTTCCCTTGGGTAAACACAGGGAGTGAGTGCTGATGTTTCAATATGAAAAAATATTGCAGTATCCGATAAACATTAAAAATCCCAACCCCACCTATGCCAAAATCATAATGACTCAGTACGGCGGTCCTGACGGCGAACTCGGTGCATCGCTGCGTTATCTCAGTCAGAGATTTGCAATGCCCTGGGGCGAACTGCAGGGACTTCTTACCGATATAGGTACGGAAGAACTCGGTCATCTTGAGATGATAGGCACTCTTGTCTACCAGCTTACGAGAAATCTTTCCTGTGAGGAAATCAAAAAGCACGGTTTTGATGCCTACTTCGTAGACCATACGACAGGTGTATATCCTGCAAGTGCTTCGGGCGTGCCCTTTACGGCGGCATATCTTCAGTCGAAGGGCGATGTAATTACTGACCTTCACGAAAATATGGCAGCAGATGCCACGACCACCAAAGAACAACCGGCATTTCCAAGGGGCTAAAAACCCTTGATGTTACTGGCTTTTCGGCACTTTGAAGCTTTTCGCAAAAATGGTATACCTGCAACCG
>CAYNIN010000108.1:0-5083 GCA_964397395.1 uncultured Faecalibacterium sp. | reverse complement strand
AAAGCGCCTTTTAGTATATAAACAAGGCAGTAAAATGCCAAAAAATTTATTAAGGAGCGAATTTTCATGAAAAAAATTCTCGCAGTTCTTCTCGCAGCTCTTATGCTCTTTACACTTGCAGCATGCGGCGGCGGTTCAGAAGACGAAACTACAACTTCAGCAGCTGACACTTCAGCAACCGGCACAACAGCAGGCACAGACACTCTTACCTTCAAAATCGGCGGTATCGGCCCCACAACAGGCGGCGCTGCTACATACGGTAATGCAGTTAAGAACGGTGCTCAGATTGCCGTTGACGAAATCAACGCACTCGAAGGCGACATCAAGTTCGAACTCAACTTCCAGGACGACGAACACGATGCAGAAAAGTCAGTAAACGCTTACAACAACCTCAAAGACTGGGGTATGCAGATTCTCTTGGGTACAGTTACATCAACTCCCTGTATCGCAGTTGCAGCTGAAACTTATGCTGACCGTATCTTCCAGCTTACTCCCTCAGGTTCATCAACAGACATTCTCACAGGCAAAGACAACGTTTTCCAGGTTTGCTTCACAGACCCCAACCAGGGTACTGCTTCCGCTCAGTACATCGTTGACAACGCTCTTGCAACAAAAGTAGCAGTTATCTACAAGAACGATGACGCATACTCAAAGGGCATCTACGATACATTTGCAGCAAAGGCTGAAGAACTCGGTCTTGAAATCGCTTATGCAGGCACATTCACAAAGGATACAGCAACTGACTTCTCTGTTCAGCTCGGCGAAGCACAGAAGGCAGGTGCAGACCTTCTCTTCCTTCCCATCTACTTCGAAAACGCTGCAACAATTCTCAAGCAGGCAGATTCAATGGGCTATGAACCCACTGTTTTCGGTGTTGACGGTATGGACGGTATCCTTACTCTTGAAGGTTTCGACACAACTCTTGCTGAAGGCGTATTCCTTCTTACTCCCTTCTCAGCAGACGCAACAGACGACCTTACAGTTAACTTTGTAACAAAGTATAAGGATCTTTACAATGAAGTTCCCAACCAGTTCGCAGCAGACGCTTACGACGGTATCTACATCATCTACGAAGCAATCAAGAAGGCAGGCGTTACAGCTGATATGTCAGCAGAAGACATCTGCGAAAAACTCGTTGCAGTTATGCCCGAACTCACAGTTGACGGTCTTACCGGTACAGGTATGACATGGGAAGCAACAGGTGAAGTTTCCAAGGCTCCCAAGGCTGTTGTTATCGAAAACGGCGTATACGTTGGTTTCAAGGCTGAATAATTTCAGTTTACCTGAATACTAATAGTTAATTATAAGAGAAGCTGTCTGTTTTTCGGACGGCTTCTCTTGGGGTTTTATAAATGTAAAATGCAAAATGCAGAATGCAAAATTCAACCAACAATGAAGATTGCAGATGTAGTTCGCCTTCCCTGCAGGGAAGGTGGCAGTCGTAAGACTGACGGATGAGTTTGCACTGTGCATTTTGCATTTACGTGTTAATGCAAATAATAAAGCAAAAAAATTAAGGGGTGTTAAAATGGTCAGCTTTTTGGCTTATCTTATCAGCGGCATCAGCCTCGGCAGTATCTATGCCATTATAGCCCTTGGCTACACAATGGTTTACGGTATTGCGAAAATGCTTAACTTCGCCCACGGTGACGTTATCATGATTGGTGCCTATATTTCCTACTGTGCAACGGCGTATATGGGGCTTCCCGCCATTGTTTCCGTTGTTGTTGCTATGGTAGTATGTACAGTTTTAGGTGTTCTTATAGAGGGTCTTGCTTACAAGCCTCTGCGCTCTGCTCCCTCTCTTGCAGTTCTCATCACCGCCATCGGTGTGAGTTACTTCCTTCAGAACTCCGCTCTTCTCATTTGGGGCTCAACTCCCAAAATCTACACATCAATTGTTACCTTTGACCCTATCAAACTCTTTGACGGCAGACTCACAATCACCGCCGAAGCCCTTACGACAATCCTTGTCTGCGTTGTAATTATGGTCGGTCTTACTCTCTTTACCAATAAGACAAAAATGGGTAAGGCTATGCGTGCCGTTTCCGAAGATAAGGCGGCTTCACAGCTTATGGGTATCAACGTCAACAGAACAATCTCCATCACTTTTGCCATCGGTGCGGCTCTTGCGGCAGTAGCAAGCGTGCTTCTCTGCTCAATGTACCCCACCTTCTCACCCACAGTCGGTTCAATGCCCGGTATCAAGGCATTCACTGCGGCAGTTTTCGGCGGTATCGGTTCAATCCCCGGTGCTATGCTCGGCGGCGTTCTGCTGGGTATAATCGAAACCTTTGCAAAGGCATATATTCCCGCAATTCCTGCCAACGCAATTGTTTTTGCCGTGCTTATTATTATTCTTCTTGTTAAGCCTGCCGGTCTTCTCGGTAAGAGCGTAAGAGAGAAAGTGTGAGGTGGCGGAAATGAAAAACAAAATCAAAAACATAAACGGCTTCACAAAAAACAGTATCTTCTCGTACCTTGCAGTTATCGTTGCTTACGTTGTAATGCAGGTTCTGCTTTCAGGCGGTCACGTTTCCGCCTCACTCAAAGGTCAGCTTGTTCCCATCTGCGTATACATAGTTATGGCAGTTTCCCTTAACCTTGTTGTCGGTATTTCAGGTGAACTGAGCCTCGGTCACGCAGGCTTTATGAGTATCGGTGTATTCAGCGGTGTTATTGCCGCCTCCTCATTTGCGGCTTACTTCCAGTCACCTATGGTATGCCTTGCACTTTCAATGGTTGTGGGTGCAATTGTGGCAGGTATTTTCGGTATTATCATCGGCGTACCCGTACTCCGTCTTAAAGGCGACTATCTTGCAATTGTTACTCTTGCTTTCGGCGAAATCATCAAGGATATTGTTAACTGCATTTACTGCGGTATCGACGAAAACGGACTTCAGTTCTCCTTCAGTGACGCAACGGGCATTCACCTTGAAGAAGGCGGAAAAATGATTCTCTCGGGTCCCATGGGCGCAACGGGTATCACAAAGATGTCCACTTTCACAAGCGGTGCCGTACTCGTAATCATAACCCTGGTTATCGTTTACAACCTTTGCAACAGCCGAACGGGCAGAGCAATTATGGCGGTACGTGACAACACCATTGCCGCAGAATCCGTCGGTATCAACACAACAAAATACCGTCTTATCGCTTTTGCTACGGCGGCGGCTTTAGCAGGTGCGGCAGGTGCTCTTTATGCCTTTAACTACTCCACCGTTGCACCCTCAAAGTTCGACTTCAACACTTCAATTCTCATTCTCGTGTTTGTTGTTCTGGGCGGTATGGGTAACATCTTCGGCTCAATTATTGCAGCGGCTTTGCTGACGATTCTTCCCGAAGCACTCCGTGGACTTCAGGATTACCGTATGCTTATCTACGCCATCGTACTTATCATCGTTATGCTTGTGAGAAACAACGATAAGATTAAAAACATTTTAACAAAGATAAAGGGGGACGAATAAATGGAAAACAATACTCCTAAAACCAAAATGGTGCCTGTTCCCTCTGACTCAATTATCCCCGAAAGAGATTTAGGCAAGCGCCCCATTCTTGAAGCCAAGCACCTTGGCATTGAGTTTGGCGGACTTAAGGCTGTTGACGACTTTAACATCACCGTGGGCAGAACTGAAATTGCAGGTCTTATCGGCCCCAACGGTGCAGGTAAAACCACCGTCTTCAACCTTCTCACAAAGGTTTATCAGCCCACTCACGGCACAGTTCTTCTTGACGGCAAGGATACCCACAATATGTCAACCTATCAGGTTAACAAAAGCGGTATCGCAAGAACTTTCCAGAATATCCGTCTTTTCTCTAACCTTTCCGTTGAAGATAACGTTAAAATCGGTCTTCACAACGCCCAGAAGTACGGTATGGTAAGCAGTATACTCCGTCTTCCTGCCTATTGGTCAAAAGAAAAGAAGATGAAAGAAAGAGTTGATGAACTTCTTTCAATTTTCGATATGCAGGATTTGAAAAATGCACAGGCAGGCTCACTTCCCTACGGTGCGCAAAGACGTCTTGAAATCGTCCGTGCCCTTGCAACAGAGCCCAAACTCCTTCTTCTTGACGAACCTGCAGCAGGTATGAACCCCTCGGAAACTGCGGAACTTATGAACAACATCAGAAAAATCCGTGACGAGTTCCAGATTGCCATTATGCTCATTGAACACGATATGAATCTTGTTATGGGTGTATGTGAAGGTATCTGTGTTCTCAACTTCGGTAAAATCATCGCAAAGGGTACACCTGAAGAAATTCAGAATAACCCCGAAGTTATCGAGGCATACCTCGGCACAAGAAAGGAGAGTGAAGAATAATGCTTAAAGTTAACGATATCAACGTTTACTACGGCGGTATTCACGCTATCAAAGGCGTTTCCTTTGATGTTAACGAGGGCGAAATCGTAACTCTCATCGGTGCCAACGGTGCAGGTAAAAGTACCATTCTTAAAACCGTTTCGGGACTTCTCAAGTCAAAGACGGGCTCCGTTGAATTTTTCGGTAAAAATCTTCAGACAGTACCCGCCCACAAAATCGTTTCCGAAGGTCTTGCACAGGTACCCGAAGGAAGAAGAATTTTCCTTACAATGACCGTTGAGGAAAATCTTGAAATGGGCGCCTATACCCAGGGAACCAAAGGTATTCCCGAAGACCTTGCATCAGTTTATGAGCAGTTCCCCCGACTCAAAGAAAGAAGAAAGCAGATTGCAGGTACTCTTTCCGGCGGTGAACAGCAGATGCTTGCAATGGGCAGAGCCCTTATGAGTCATCCGAAACTTCTTATGCTTGACGAGCCTTCAATGGGTCTTGCTCCCATTCTCGTTGACCAGATTTTCGATATTATCAAAGACTTGCACAAGAAAGGCACAACAATTCTTCTCGTTGAGCAGAACGCACAGATGGCTCTTTCAATTGCCGACAGAGCCTATGTTCTTGAAACGGGCAAAGTTATTCTTTCAGGCACAGGTAAAGAACTTGCCATGAGTGACGAAATCAGAAAAGCATATCTTGGCGGTTAAAAGAGAGCACCCGAGTTTTCGGGTGCTTAATATTTTTTATGGGTGATGATTGCTTCGGCTCGG
>CAYNIN010000107.1:0-5407 GCA_964397395.1 uncultured Faecalibacterium sp. | reverse complement strand
TACAGGTGCCATAGCCGCACCCATATTCGTCATATCCGTTATGCCTAAATCCACAATCTGTCCCATGTGCACCTTGTCAATGTAAGGCTTGGTTTTGTCGTTCTCGTCGGTCAGTACCGCCGCACCCGAACCCGTTACGGTCCATTGAGCCGTAGGTGAACGTTGACCGCCGTATTCAAGAGGATAACGGAACTGCTTTTCTGCCGAACAGAAATGAGAACTTGTAGCAGCAATACAGCAATTAAATCCGCCTGTTTCAATGGCAAGTGACGATGCAATAAGACTCAAAGCCATTGTTGAGCAGGCACCGTAAAGACCCATAAAAGGCATACCGAAATCCCTCAGAGCAAAACTTGAGCCCACACACTGATTGAGCAAATCTCCCGAAAAAATTCCGTCAATCTGATTTGACCCCTTGCCGCTTTTTTCAAGAAGTTTCATCACCGTCACTTTAAGGAGTGCGCTTTCCGCCTTTTCCCAGGAATCCTCGCCCATTGTTGTGTCCTCAAAGATTTCATCAAAATCCTCTGCAAGAGGGCCGTCACCCTCTTTTTTGCCCACACAGGCGGCACTCGCCGTAATGCAAGGCTTTTTATCCAATATGACCGTTGTACCCTTTCGCTTTGCCATAGTCCCCTCCTTAATAAAGACCCAGAATGTAGATTATAAGTCCGTAGAGAGATGCCGACGAGCACCCGAAAACTATAACGGGGCCTGCAATTGAAAACATCTGTGCCGCCGTACCCGTTATTGTACCCTCGGCACGAAATTCCATGGCAGGTGAAACAATGGAGTTTGCAAAGCCCGTTATGGGTACCATTGTACCTGCACCTGCGTGTTTTGCAATATTGTCGAAAACACCTACACCCGTCAGAATTGCCGTAATTGCAATAACTACAATCATTGCAAGGGTTTTGCTCTGGTCTTTGCTCATTTCGGTGGTGTCAAACCACATCTGAAGTCCCTGGGCAAAGGTACAAATCAGTCCTCCGATTAAAAAGGCTTTAAGGCAGTCGCTTAAAATGGGCGATGGCGGTGAAAACTTTTTAGCCATATCGCCGTACTGCTGTTTTGAAACGGACATTTTATCCCCTCTTTCATTTTTCTGTTTTTATAGTTTACATAAAAAAGGGAAATATTCTTTTTGGTGTAAAATGAAAATTATTCCATAAAAATACTGCCGTACTTCGTTTTTTAATTTCTTTTTTTCTCAAAGTCCGTGAAATAAATGCGAAATGTGTTGTTACAGACATTGTTTTTATAGCGTAACGTGAAATGATATGATTTTGAAAAATTTCTACATTATATAAATACATGGGTGAAAAGGCAAAGAAAAACTGCCCTCATTAAGAGAGCAGTTGGAATAATCAGGTGTTATTTCTTGTTATTTTTATATATTCCGACGGTGTCATTTTATAAAACCTTTTAAATACTGTTACAAAATATGCCTGTGAGGAAAAACCTGCTTTAATACAGATTTCTTTTGCGGTTTTTCCTTTGAGAAGCAGGATTTTAGCTTTTTCAAGTTTTTATCTCAAAATATATGAGCTTAAATTTTCGCCTATTTCTTTCTTGAATATCTGTGACAAATAATCTGCTGAAATTCCACAGTGGTTCGCAACAGAAGTCACACTGATTCTTTCGGAAATATTTTCGTTTATATATTTTATGCAGTTTCTTATATGCGGAGAAAATTCGGGTTGTTTCTTATTCTTTTTTACATCTTGAGTAAGGTTTACAATTTCAAGTCCTATACATGTCAATATTTCATCTTTGTCGGTAAGTTTATCAATTGTTTGTATTACTCTGTCTGCAAATTCATAGGCTTTCTTTTCGCTAAGCCCTCCTTGAATAGCATAACGAGTTGCGAGAGTAATTGTACTTACAGCCATATACTTGAATTGCGTTAACTCATCATCGGACATTCTTCCCATAACAATAAGAGAATCTAAATTCTTGATCTGTGTTATCAGTGATTCAATGTCACCTTGCTGAACACAAGAAAACAGCCTTATTTCAGCACTGTACGGCGTAGGTTTTTCATCAAGGGCGTTTTTACGCTCGATTGTTTTAACAGTTACAAGTTCGCCTATGTTCATTAAATCACATCTTTTCTTTTATCTTTTTCATTTCTTTTTTCAGTCGGGCAAAATTCAAATCTTCCCAAAGCGGCACAATATGACCGCCTTTAAGTCGCATTGATGCTTCAAGCATAGCACCATAATAAGCAACTCTAAAATCAGTAAATTCAGATGTTTCGCATTTTCTTTTGTATGTTTCATACAGTCCGAATGCATCGCCCCACATATTGCGAAGCTGAAACAAATCGTACTCTCTGTCTGCCCATATACTGCCGCAAGGGTCGATGAAAGCAATTAGTTTTAAAGTTTTCGGGTCAGCCATTATATTCATTATGTTAAGGTCAGCGTGTATGAGTACGGGTTTTGTATTTTCCTGTGGTATTTTATTGAAAAACTCTGTCGCTTCAAAAAGAAGATCCATTTTCTTCTTATTGAACTTTCCGTTATCGGATAATTCTTTCAATTTCTTGAGCCAGGGCTCCTGCTTTTCTTTCTTATAATATTCATACCAACTATTATAAACGGGGTTTGATAAAGAGCCGAATTTATCGTTTGTAACGCTGTGCCACTCCAGCATACCCGAAATAACTTCATCGGCAAAATTCTGTTTCCGACTCTTGCTCTTTAATAAAAATGCAGGATTCAATACATTCTGTCCCTCAACAAAAGTCATAGCCAAAATTGCTGTATCGTCGTCTTCATATGTAAAAAGCACTTCAGGCATTTTGACACTTGTGTGCTCAGATAAAAATTTGAGTTGTTGATATTCTTCATGTTGCATCCCCTGAAGTTTATATCCTTTAACAGCAATAATTTCGCCGTCAGAAAGCACAGTCTTGTAAACTCTGCCGTAACTTCCTCCGCCGATAAACTTGAATTGTTCGGCTTTCTTATTAAGTTTTTCAGAAATAACGCCCGGTAAGATTGACAACAAATGCCTGTTACTATTATCAAGAATTTTCATCTGTATCCTCCGCTCTTCTTTTTGGGCAAACTTTTATATTGCCGCCCGACTTTTTAATTAAATTTTATCATAAGATTTTTTCAAATTCAATAATTCCCCAATTTTCATATCTGCAAATCAAAATAATCAAGGAAATACAAAATTATTTAAATATACGGTTTATTGTTTTGATAGTAAGACGTTTTTTCTTCAAATATCATAATAAAGCTCCTTTCATATTTTTAGTAAAAAGGCACCTCTTTTCAGAGATGCCTAAATTTTTATTATAATCCGTCAACAAAACTGCTTGCGGCAAGGGCGGCTACTGCGCCGTCGGCAATTGCCGTTGCAATTTGTCTGACTCTTTTGCTTCTGCAGTCACCTGCAACGAAAATGCCTTTTTCGCTTTCGGGTATGCAGCTTTCACCTGCTTCGATATATCCCCATTCGTTAAGGGTAACATTATCCTTAAAGGGCTCATTCATAGGCTGTTGACCGATTGCAACAAAGATACCGTCAAAGAAAAGTTCTTTTTCCTCTTTGGTTTCGGTGTTTGCGATTTTTATACCTTTGAACTCACTGTCACCGAGAAGCTCGGTTACAACGCTTGAATAAACGAAAGATACATTGTCTTTCTTTTCAAGTTCGCTTATGAGCTTAGGTTCGCCTGTGAGGAAAGAGAGATTCTGTATAACGGTAACGCTTCTTGAACTTTTTGAAAGCAGTACCGCCTCCTGCAAAGCCGAGTTTCCGCCGCCGATGACGGCAACATCTTTTCCGTTATAGAAAGCACCGTCGCAAACTGCACAGTAGGAAACACCTTCACCTGTGAATTTATCCTCTTTTTCAAGACCTAAACGGCGGTGGGCAGAACCCGTTGCAATGATCACGGATTTTGCCTTATAGTCGGCTCTTTCACCTTTTACGGTAAAACCGCAATCTGTTTTTTCAATTGCAGTTGCAGTGTCAAGTTCAATATCTGCGCCTTGATTCATAGCCTGCTCAACAAGTTTATCGGCAAACTCGTTACCGCTCATCTGAATAAAGCCGGGATAGTTTTCAACTCTCGGTGAATGGGTAATCTGACCGCCGAAGGTTTCTCTTTCAAGGATAAGTACCTTCTTTTCGGCACGGCCGAGATAAACCGCCGCAGTGAGTCCCGCAGGACCTGCACCGATAATTATAACGTCATACATTACCTTGCACCTTATCTTTCAGTGAATGCTCTGATGTTGGAAAGGTTGACGATTTTTTCCACCTTACCGCCTGCGATATTTATAAGAGTGGGAGCCTGATGAATGCCGAACTGCTCTGCAAGTTCTTTGTTTTCATCTGCCATTATCTTTTCATACTTAATGCCTGCTTTGTCAAGGAACATTGCTGCCATTTTGCAATTGGGACAGGTTGCTGAAGCGAAAAGCATAATCTTATCTTCGCTCTGCACCTTTACTTCTTCCTCTTTTGCATCATTTTTTACGCCCATAACGTCCTTACCGAACTTATGGGGAGTATATTCAACTCTGTGCTTGTATTCCTGACTCTTGCCGTCGTTCCAGTTCTGTACGGGACGGTAGTAACCTGTGATACGGCTGTAAACTTCTGTCTTTTCACCGCAGTCGGGGCAGGTATACTTCTCACCTGCAATGTATCCGTGATTCTTACATACGGAGTATGTGGGAGAGATTGAGTAGTAAGGCAGTCTATAATTATCTGCAATTTTCTTTACAAGGGCTGCCGCAGATTTCCATGAGGGAAGCTTTTCACCGATAAAGGCGTGGAAAACCGTACCTGAAGTGTAAAGTGTATGAAGGTCGTCCTGAAGGTCGAGAGCGGTGAAAATATCATCTGTGTAACCAACGGGAAGGTGTGAGGAGTTGGTGTAGTAAGGCACTTCGCCCTTCTTTTCGTCGGAAGCGGTGATGATGTTGGGATAACGCTTCACATCGTGCTTTGCAAGACGGTAACTTGTACTTTCGGCAGGAGTTGCTTCAAGGTTGTAAAGGTCGCCGTACATTTCCTGATAGTCGGAAAGTCTTTCACGCATGTGATTGAGTACGTCTTTGGCAAACTGATGTGCCTTTTCGTTTGTAAGGTCTTCCTTAATCCAATTAGCGTTAAGGCAAGCCTCGTTCATACCTACAAGACCGATAGTTGAGAAGTGGTTTGCAAAGGTACCGAGATACCTCTTTGTGTAGGGATAAAGACCTGCTTCAAGAAGGTTTGTGATAACCTTTCTCTTAACTGCAAGAGAACGGGCGGAAATATCCATAAGTTTATCAAGACGGGCATAGAAATCTGCTTCGTCTTTTGCAAGGAAAGCAATTCTCGGCATATTGATGGTAACAACACCGATTGAACCCGTGCTTTCACCGCTGCCGAAGAA
>CAYNIN010000106.1:0-5411 GCA_964397395.1 uncultured Faecalibacterium sp. | reverse complement strand
TACAAAAAAATACAGCAAGTTGGTGTAAACCACTTGACTTTTTATAGGAGAATAATTATGGCTAATATTAAAAGTGCGGTAACTGCCGCTGCGGCTTTAAGTGTACCCGTGGGTGCCGTTGCAACCGTTGCAGTTAAAAAGGTAAAAGACAAGAGTTACTGTCCCATTTGCAGTATTAAAAAGGCGGTCAACAGCGTAAGATTCAATCCCCACACCGAAGAAAAATATGATAACGGTGTTGCTCTGACTCCGCCGATGGGTTGGTCGAGTTGGAATCTTTTCAGAAACAAAATCAGCGAAAAACTTATAAAAGAAATTGCCGATGCAATGAAAGACAGCGGTCTTGCCGAAGCGGGCTACACCTATATCAACATTGATGACTGTTGGCAGGCTTCCCAGAGAGATGAGCAGGGCAGACTTCAGGCAGATAAGGTAACTTTCCCCGGCGGCATCAAAGCCCTTTGTCAGTATGTTAACGAAAAAGGTCTCAAACTCGGTATCTACTCCTCGAACGGTACTCTTACCTGCGAGGAATTTCCCGCTTCTTTGAGAAAAGAAGCCATTGACGCTGATACTTTTGCTTCCTGGGGTGTGGAATATTTCAAATACGATTTCTGCCACAATGAAAAAATCCCTTCCGAAGCACCGAAGATTTCTGCAATCTCCTTTGCAAGAGAGGGAGAAGGTGAGGATTTTGCCGTTTTCACCCCAAAAGATGTAACTCTTAAAGGTATGGCAAAAGTTATTGATGATGAGCAACTTGAAAGCGGAAGTTTTATTGCAGGTATCGATAGCCATAACGGCAGTTTTTCCCTTGATATAAATGTTTCCCGGGCAGGCAGATACATTCTCACTCTCACCGTTAAACGAGGCAACAACGAAGCCTTTATTATGCTTAAAACAGGCGGTGAAGAGTATCACCTTTACTATCCCAAAACAAAGAGTTATACCAAAGAAGGCAGAATGCAGACTACCGTTACTCTTTGCGAAGGTGATAACCACCTTGAATTTTCAAATTCCGTCGGCTCAAAAACGGACAGTGCCGCAATTCAGTATAAACTTATGGGCAGAGAACTGAAAAGGGCTGCAACGGAGTATGCCCGTAAGAACGGTACACCCGTTAAACCTATTGTCTACTCAATATGCGAATGGGGATTTAACCGTCCTTATAAGTGGGGTGCCCAGGCAGGTAATCTCTGGCGCACAACTCCCGATATAAAACCGTTCTGGTCTTCGGTTATGGGTATTTACGAGGTTAACGTAAGGCTCGATAAATATTCTGCCATAGGTGCATGGAATGACCCCGATATGCTTGAAGTTGGCAACGGAAGCCTTACCTATGAAGAAAACAAGAGCCATTTCAGTCTGTGGTGTATGATGAACGCACCTCTTATTCTCGGTAACGATATCCGCAATTTCATCGTTGACGGCGAAGTTGACAAAGAAAACAGAGTTTACAAGATTCTCACAAACAAGGATATGATTTCCGTAAATCAGGATCCCCTGGGCGTGCAGTGTAAGAGAATCAAAACGGGCATTGTTGATATTCTCGTCAAACCTCTTAAAAATTCAAAGGTTGCCCTTTGTCTTCTCAATAAAGGCGCCTCACAGAACGTTACAAGAGTTGACCTTAAGAAAATTGCAAATTTAGGTTTTGTCAATCTTCCGAAGAAAGACTCATATAAAGTTTATGATGTCTGGGAAGAAAAGCAACTTGACGATACTCTTATGCTTAATTCCGTTATGGAAAAGCACGGCGTCAAGGTTTATATTATAGAATAACAATTGAAAATCCCTGCGGCATATAAACCGTAGGGATTGTTTCGTTTATACTGTATGTTTCTTAATAAACTCAATGCGTGAATCAATTATGCCCTCAAGAAGTTTGCTTCCGACGGCAATATCATATCCGTGCATTGCCGAATCAATCTGAGTGTAAACCGTTTCCACTCCCGAATTTTCAAGCAATTCGGCATAGTGTTTTCCCGTATCTCTCAAACAGTCGTACTCTGCCGTTTCAATGTAGGTCGGGGGAAGAAAGCGGAAATCCTTGTCATCAATGGGAGAAAAGCAGACGAGTCTTTCGTGGCTTTCAAAGGGGAAGTAGACAGCATTGAACTGGTCGCTGAGTTTGCTGTTGCACATAGGTGTGTCGGTGAAGATTTTCATACTTTCGCAGTCTTTGTATCTGCCGAAAAAGGGATAGAGAAGCACCTGACAGCAGGGCATCTGCAGTTTTTCGTCACGGGCATAGTGAGAAAGTGAAGCGCAGAGGTTTCCGCCCGCACTGTCACCGATGAGAACGATTTTCTCTTTGTTAATACCCAACTCCTTTCCGTTTTCAAGAAGCCATCTGTAAACGTCAAAGCAGTCGTCGTGAGCGGTGGGAAAAACATACTTGGGAGCAAGTCTGTAATCCGCAAGGAAAACTTTCATATTAAGAAGTTTTGCAAGGTTATGTACTAGAAAGTAGTGGTGAGGCGATGTGTTGTAAACAAAACCGCCGCCGTGTAAAAACAACAGGCAGGGTCTGCCGGGGGCACAGGTTTTCGGTGTGTAAACTGCAATGGGGATTTCATAGCCGTCAGAGGCAGTAACGTGAAGTTTTTCTATTCTCACATTTTTCGTATCCCTTTGTAAATGGTAAAGCAAACCCAAAGCCATTTGCATTGTTGGGAGAAGTTTCTTCTCAACGGGGAGTTTCATCACCTTGAAAATTTCAAGTTCCGGGTTATATTTATACTTCTTTGACATAGTTTTCCTCCTGAAATATGTTTTAGTATATTTTAAACTTTAAATATTAAAAAACTGTGGCTAAAAGAAAAGTGCCTCAATTATTTTTTTGCTGAGGCACTTAGTTTTTTTAATTGATTTTATTGATGATTCTTGCGGAATCTTCAATTGCCTTTCTTGCTTCGGGTATGGGGAAAAGGGGATAGGGGTGATTCAATCCCTGACCGATTGTAAGACTGTGGTCTATGCCTTGTTTTTTAAGCATTTCGGAAAGTCTGACAACATCGGGATAAAGAATATCTCTTGTGCCGATGAACATAGTCATATGACCGAGGTTTTCCATTGAGCCGTAGATGGGACTTACCATAGGGTCGTGAACATCTTTATCTCCTGCCCACATTCTTCCCAAGGTTTCCGCACCCCATTTGTCGAGCATAGGGTCAACGGGTGCAATTTCTTCGATGCCGTCGGTTTCCATTGAAACGTCAAGCCAGGGGGCATAAAGGATAAGTTCTTCGGGCTGAAGCACGTCGGGGTATTCGTCACGCAGAGTCTGGGAAAGGGCAAGAGCAAAACCGCCGCCTGAGGAGTCGCCTGCAATGACGATATGTTCAACATCTTCTCTTTCTGCAAGGTCGAGATAGTATCTGAGAACTGCCTCGTGGGATTCTTCGCAGGTGAAGTTGGGAATTTTCGGGTAAATGGGGAAAATAATCTCGCAACTCGTTTGCATAGCCAGCTTATTCATAAATTTCCAATGATATTTAAGAGGTTCGTTTATGTAAGCGCCGCCGTGAAGATAGAAAATAACAGTGTTTCTTTCGCTTTCTTCATTGATACGGAAAACCTGCATTCCGTGTTCGAAAGTGTCGCTGACGGAAACCTTCATCGTGATGTTCGCAGGTATTGCATAAGGTTCAAGGTTGGTTACTGCATGAAGGCAGAGATTGTTGTCGAAACTCTCACCCTGGGCATAAATCTTCTTTCTGTCAACGGCGCCCATATAAAACTCCGCAAGAGAAGCCATAACGGAACGGCCGTAATAAAGGTGAGATAAAAGATAGAATGAGATCATAATTAAAGCAACAAAAATTGCACTCAGAAGCAGGTTAAATCCTACGTTCATTATATTCATCACCTTTCATATATTTTCTTCCTATGTGTTAATTATATTTGTGAAATGTGAACGATTTTATAACGCAGTGTATTATTGTTGTAAAATTTACAAAATGTAAAATTGACTGAAAACCCTTTGTTTACGGGGGTTTCGGGGGATAATGTTAAGAAACTGTTAAAATATTTGCTTTTTTATGCATATATTTTGACGGCAGAAGATAACAATTTTACATTATAATGAAAAAAGAAAAACAGAAATATTTTTCTGTAATATTAAAAAATTCAAATTACCTCTTTATTTATTTTTCTTTTTGGTATATAATGTAAAACAATAACGAAGCAAATAAAACATAAGGAGAAAAACAAATGAAAGTTTTAGTTGTTGGTGCAGGCGCAATCGGCGGCACCGTTGCAGTTCTTTTAAATCAGGCAGGTTATGATGTGAGTATTCTCTGTCACGGCAAGGAAACGAAGGAACTTATCGAAAAGGACGGTTTTTATCTTCACGGAGCAAAGGGTGAACACCATGTAAATTTCACCTGCTACGGTGATGTTGCTGAAGCGGGCGAAGAAAAGTTTGACCTCATTATTATTGCAACGAAATATTCCGCTATGGCTTCCTGTGCAGAACGCACCTTACCTCTTTGTGCCGACGGCGGTCTTATGGTAGGTATGCAGAACGGTCTTCTCACCGAAGAACTCGGCGAAGTTGTGGGCAGAGATAAGGTTGTTGGCTGTATGATAGGTTTCGGTGCCACAAGAAATTCCGCCAATGATGTTACAATGACAAGTCTTGGTGAGTTTTACGTTGGTATGCTCGATGGCAGAAGACCGAAGAAACTTGAAGAATTTGCCGAGATGCTCAGTAAAGTTCTTCCCACAAAAATTGCTGAAGATATAAAAGCAAGGCAGTATTCGAAACTGATTATCAACTCCTGCATCAATGCCGTTGCAGGTATCACGGGCAAAACCCTTGGTGAAATTCTTAAAGACGGCAGAGCGAGAGATCTTTTCCTTAATATTGCAAGAGAGGGTATGGCAGTTGCAAAGGCTATGAACCTCAAAGTTCCCAAGTACGGCGCAGTTTTGGAGTACCGTCTGCTTGCTTTGAGCAACGCAAAGTGGTATAACGCCTGCTGTAAACTCGTTGTTATGATGGTCGGCAAACTCTATGCCGACGTTAAGCCCTCAACCCTTCAATCACTTGAAAAGGGAGAAAAGACGGAAATTGATATTCTCAACGGCTACTTTGTAACAAAGAGCGACGAACTCGGTGTACCCACACCCGTCAATCATAAACTTGTTGCCATGATTCACGAAATTGAAGACGGCAAGAGAAAGATGTCTTCTGACAATCTTGCCGAGTTTTAAGAAAACATAAAACCATTGTATCAGCCGAGTTTTTCAGCTTTTACAATGGTTTTTTCTTTTGAATTGCTTCTTCTTTCGGGCTTACAGCCCCGTTTTTTTGTCCGTACTTAATCAGTCGTTTGCTTTGAAAATATCGGCAACGTCGCTGATTGTTACAAAGGCTTTGGGGTCGATTGCATGAATGATGCTTC
>CAYNIN010000105.1:0-5506 GCA_964397395.1 uncultured Faecalibacterium sp. | reverse complement strand
CTCATCCGTCAGTCTTACGACTGCCACCTTCCCTAAAGGGAAGGCAAGTAACCTCTCCACCGCACTTCTTACCTATTCACTCTTACTTCTTACTTCAAAAACCCGACTCCCATAAGAGAGTCGGGTTTTTGATTAGTCGTTATTTTCTTCTTCAATCTTATCAATAACTTCCTGGGGTACTGCTTCGCCGTGCTTGACGAACATAAGCAGTCCAAGACAAATCAGGAATGCAAAGGGGCTGTAATAGAACAGCGACATATAGGTTCCCGTTATCATTGCAACACCGCCGTATACAATGGGAGAAGCAATCTGTGCCGAGAAGGTTGCGGTGTAGTAGTAACCGGTGAAGGTGCCGACTTTATCAACACCGCCGATTTCAAGAACAAGGGGAAGTGTGTTAACGGTAATGAACATATTTGCAAAACCTGCAAGAATAAGAACGGGATAAATGAGGATTTTCAGCACCTTAACAATACCGTCAACCGAGTCTTTGATGTTGGAAAGAGCAGTACTGTGGTCACCTTCTGCAACCTCTTTACCGAGTACGTTATTGCTTGTGGAAACAAGATTATCAAGACTGAACTCACCGCCTGTTGAATCAACAAGGGATTGGGTCACTTTTTCATAATAACTGCCTTCGGTTTCGTCTTTGAGATAATAAATGTATCCGTCAATTGTGAGAGCCTCAAATTCGCCTTCTGCAGTGCCGTTTTCCACTGCAAGTTTGTGAGCGTCTTTGAGTTCGGTGTTAACTTCGTTTATTGCGCTGTCAATGTTTGCGTAAACTTTGTTAGCCTGAACATATTTTGATACGGAAAGTCCCTGTCCCGAAACCATAATGCTGAACACAAGGAAGAACACGAGGAATGCGGCAATAAACACCGAAAGACCTGCGGCAATTGTTTTCTTTCTGCCGATTTTTCTGCCCAACTTACCTGCAGGAATTGCAGCGGCGGCAGAACATACGGCAAAGATTGCCATAATGATTGTTGCCTGTGCAGTTGCCATGTGGAGAATTTCCTGAGCAAAAAGTGAGAAGAAGGTTGTGATTGCGTTGGAGCCGCAGAAAAGGAAGAAGAGAGCACTAAGCATAAACATAAGGCTCTTTCTTTCGCCCTTTGAAAGTTTGTCGGCTTTTCTTGCAGCCTTTTCGGCTTTCTTGGCTTCTTTTTCTGCCTTTTTCTGTGCGGCGGCATCAAGAGCCATATTTTTTTCGGCTTTAATCTGAATACGGCTATCCTGTTCCTTAACAAAGAAGAGAAGAACGAGAGCGCCGATAACCATAACAACGGAGCCGATAATGAAAACGATGGGGAAGATCTGGCTTTCTTCTGTTGCAGCACCGAAAAGAAGAGCATAAATAAGGGAAGCGATTGTGCCTGCGAACATACCTACTGCCGAGCCGATACCGCCCATAAGGTTAATAATTGCGTTACCCTCGGAGCGAAGTTCGGGAGGAGTAAGGTCGGGCATGAGAGCAACAACGGGTGCTCTCCAGAGTGACATAGTGAAAACAAAGAGAATGATACATGCCATTGTTGCAGGGAGTGAACCCGTTTTAAGTGCAACAAAAGGTATGAGGGTGAAAAGCAGAGCCGATACGGGAGCACCGAAAACGATGAAGGGACGGCGCTTACCGAGTTTTGAGTGACAGTTATCGGAAAGTTTACCGAAAGCAGGCTGGAAGATAACACCGAAGATATTGTCAAATGTCATGATAATACCGATGAAAAGAGGTACAAGAGAAATACTTGTGCCAAAGCCTACGTCTTCACCCTGTGCTCTTGCAAATTCTGCAAGGAAGGGTACTGCTTCGTTGAGTTTCGCACTGAGATTTGTTACCCAGACGGACTCTGTTAAAAGTTTGTTGAGGATTTTCGTGATATAGGGGTCATAGATAGCCCATGCAATTGATGAAGCCATAAACCCGAAACCCGTTAATACGGTGAGTTTGACATTAAGTTTATTTGTTTTTTCAGCCATGTCAGAACTCCTTTCTTTTATTAGTCAGCCGTAAATACGACTAAAGTTATTATATCCCTTTAACAAAGAAATTGCAATAAAAATAAAAATTTTTACATATTTGATAAAATTGTGAAATAATGACGCTGATAAAAATTATATTAACCTTATTGACAAAACGGTCTACATAGTGTAAACTAAATATGGTCTACAAAATGTAAACTCAAAGGAGATGATATGATGAATGACTATCAGATGGGAGCAGTTGAATCACGTTTTGCCGATATTATCTGGGAAAACGAGCCCCTTTCCTCAGCAGAACTGGTCAAAAGGAGTCAGGAAGTGCTGTGCTGGAAAAAATCCACTACCTACACCGTTTTGAAAAGGCTCTGCGACAAGGGTATTTTTCAGAATGACAAAGGCACCGTTACTTCTATCCTTTCAAAAGAAGAATTCTACTCTCTGCAAAGCGAGAAGTTCGTTGAAGAAACCTTCGGCGGCTCTCTCCCCGCTTTCCTTGCGGCTTTTTCATCAAGAAAAAAACTCACAGCAAAGGAAGTTGCAGAACTTAAACGCATCGTTGAAAATTTTGAGGAGGGTTGAATATGGAAAACATCTTTCTTGAAATTCTTAATATGAGCATCACTGCCTCGTGGCTTACTTTAGCCGTTATAGTTCTGCGGTGCATACTTAAAAAGGCACCCAAATCTTTAACAGTTATTCTTTGGGCAATGGTAGGAATAAGACTTGTCTGCCCCTTTTCCTTTGAAAGCGTTCTCAGTCTTCTGCCAAGCAAGGAAACGGTGTCTGAGGATATCCTTTATGCTCAAAATCCCACTATCGAAAGCGGAGTACCCGTTATAAACAATGCAGTAAATAATTTTCTCGGCTCCAATTTTTCTGCCGAGCCTACTAACAGTGTAAATCCCTTGCAGGTTATAACCTATGTTTCATCTTATATATGGGTTATCGGTATAGCGGTTATGCTTTGTTACACGATTTTCAGTTTTCTGCGTATAAAAAAGAAAGTTGCCGAATCCCTGCTTCTGAATGAAAACATTTTTATCTGTGACAGAATTGACACACCCTTCATTCTCGGCATATTCAGACCTTGCATTTATCTTCCGTCTTCAATGAATGACGAAGACAGAGAACTTGTTATCGCCCACGAAAAAGCACACATAAGCCGACGTGATCATCTCTGGAAACCTCTCGGCTTTCTGCTTCTTACTGTGTATTGGTTTAATCCTGTGATGTGGATTGCCTATATTCTTCTTTGCAAGGATATTGAACTTGCCTGCGACGAAAAAGTGATAAAAAAAGAAGATATAGGTATAAAGAAAGCCTATTCCAACGCACTTATCAACTGTTCAGCAGAAAGAAAACTCATTTCCGCCTGTCCTCTCGCCTTCGGTGAAACGGGAGTTAAGGGCAGAATTAAATCCGTGCTCAGTTATAAAAAGCCTGCCTTTTGGGTTATTCTTGTTGCCGTTATTGCGGTGGTTGTTACGGGTGTTTGCTTTTTGACGGATCCTAATATAAGTACAGATGATGAACTTTCTGCTTTTATCGACACACAGATTACGGAGTACTATCAATCCGATAATATTACCCTTGACTATTCTGCTATTGATTGGAAAGTTTTGGGCAAAACGAATAAAAGCAACGAAACAACGGTATATATGTGGGTTATGTATCAGGAGTATATTTATGAAGACGAAATAAAAGAGAGTTACGGTGCTCATATTCTTACTGCCATAAGTGCAGAAAAGATTGACGGAAAATATGTGCTTACGGAATATTGGGAACCCGAAGACGGCTCAATGTATACCGACAGTATAAGGAAGAAAGTTCCTTTGACCTTATGGAGCAAGGCTATGAACAGCCAAAGATATGTTGAAGAACAAAAAAACGCATGTTATGCATTAGCAGAAGAACATTTTTCTGTTGTCACAAAAAATTTTCTCATAATTAAAGAAGACTATTATGTTAAAAGTGATGAGGGTAATGTTAAAACCAATAACGGCACTTACGAACTGCACAATCAACATCTGACCGCCAACCGTTATGTACCTACCATTATCAATGAATACAACCCTTATGAATTCAGCATAATCATAGAACAGATAAAGTTGACCTATGCCGTGATTGCTTTCACCAATCCCTTACTTTTAGACGGAAAATCCGTTGACAGAATTGAACTTTATTATGACGAAAGCATTGAACTGTTTACCCCTACCGATGAAACATATATTAAATATACACTTTATACAGCCGAAGGAATATCACCTGATACCGTACGGGAGCAGGAAATGAACAAACAAGGTATTGGCGAAAAGACGTATTTTAATAATTTGACAGATTTATTGAATTATTATATTACAGAAAATGTTGGCTCAAGTATAAGATTGCTCAATTTCTGCTGTCCCAAGTATGTAGTTCTCGCAGAGAAAACAACGGACGAAGAAACAACGGCATATCTGCGTGTTCTTTATGAGGAGTATGACGAAGAAACACAGAAAAAAGTCTGGGGTGTCAACACTTCTTTAGCAATAACGTATAAGAAAACTTCTTCAGGCTATGAACTTGTTGAATTCTGGGCACCGAGAGACGAAAACAGATACGAGGAAAGCATAAAAGAAAAATTTCCCGAAGATGTTTGGGAAGAAGCCATTGACCTGAATATCTATAGTAATTATTTGAATGCCGTCTGTCAGAATGAAGTCGGTCTGCATTTCGGTACAATTACTTTTCCTCCGGAAACCCTTTATATAACGGAGATAACCAACAGCCTTGATGAAAACACTGAAAACATTATAGGAATCGATATTTTCAGTAATATCTGTTCCTACGATGCCTTTGAGAACTTCTGCTCTTTAGCCTTTGCCGTTTTAGATAAAGAAACGGCAGGTGATAAAACCACCTATTATCTCAGAGTAAAATATTCGGAATACAATGTAACAACAGCAGAAGTTGTATGGGGCAGCAATTCTATATGTGCTGTTACACTGCAAGGAAATGAACTTGTTGAATTCTGGAAGCCTCAATACGGGAATATGTATATTACAAGCGTAAAGGAAAAAATCCCCGAAAGTCTTTGGGAAGAAATCTTTAATCTCGACACCTATAACGAGCAGTTGAATGATGCCTGCGAAAAAGAATTTGAACAGCGCTTCGATTCTTTGGTGGAAGGAGAAACAACGATTTTACCCACGTCTGATAACAAGACCGGCAAATGTCTTATGATAAAAGCCGAAACTTATCCCCTGCTTAATCATGAAGACCCTATAAGCACCACGGACATAGTTTCTCTTGAGCCCTTTGATTATATGTCATTGGGCCCCGCAGAAGACGGAAAAGGGTTTTACATTTTCAAAGTAACGGACACCTATGTGGATCTTGCCTTCCTGTCACCGCTGTATATTGACGGAAAATTCGTAAAGGATTATAAACTGTATTACGGTGAAACGCTTGAATTTTTCTCGAAGGCGGACACGACAACTGCACCTTTAACAAAATACACCTTTTCCGTTGTCAGCACCAC
>CAYNIN010000104.1:0-5708 GCA_964397395.1 uncultured Faecalibacterium sp. | reverse complement strand
GAAAATACCTGCTTTATTGTTTTGCTTTTTGGTCTGCGCTAAATGCAACAGCCCCAACTTTTTTGCCATAAAGTGAGTTTATTGCTTTCGCACCGCTATCATAATTTTGCATTCCGCATTCATTATCCTATCAAATCCTTGACAACTTCCGAAGCGATAATCAGACCTGCCACGGACGGCACAAAAGAAATACTTGCAGGAACGGGTTTTTTACCGCTTTCTGCCTGTTTTTGTTTGATTGGCTCTTCTTTTGAGTAAAGCACCTTTAATTTTTTGATGCCCCTTTTTTTCAGTTCATATCTCATAACTCTTGCAAGGGGACAGACGGAAGTTTTATAAATATCCGTTATTTCAAATCTTGTCGGCTCGAGTTTGTTACCCGTGCCCATAGAAGAAATGACGGCTTTATTTTCATTATACGCTTTTTCTATAATGGCGATTTTACCCGAAACGGTGTCAATGGCATCAACGATATAATCATAGGCTGAAAAGTCAAATTCGTTTATGTTTTCGGGCAAAACGAATTTCTGAATTTCACTCACTTTGATTTCGGGGTTAATATCACGCAGTCTTTCGGCGCAAACAGCAGTTTTAGCCTTGCCGAGAGTGGAGTGCAGAGCGATAATCTGTCTGTTGATATTTGAGGGGTTCACCCTATCGTTATCAATTAAATCAATGCTGCCCACGCCGCTTCTTGCAAGGGCTTCGGCAACATATCCGCCCACACCGCCGACACCGAAAAGGGCAACACGGCTGTTTTTAAGTTTTTCTAACGCAGAAGAACCGATAAGCATATCGGTTCTTGAAAAGATTTCGTTCATAGTTATTATTTCCTTTTAAACGGATTTATATTGAATATCCACATAATTGAGGGCACAAGGCTTGTCAGCAGCAAAAGAAACATAAGCGGGTTATCGAAGAAATAATGACACATGGCAGACAGGGCATCAGGCTGCCAGAGTATTATTACACCGACTGCAACGGCAAAAACAACACTCACAAGAACTGCACCTGCGGCAGCATCCTTGGCAATTTTTGCATAGTGGGTTATATCTTCTTTTGCGTGATTTACTGCATTTTCAATTCCCGTATTTATAATTTCTGCCGAGATAACAATTCCGCAGGCGGTCACAAGTATGGCAAGGTCACTTCTTGAAAGGGTGAACCAACGACCAAAAAGCAAAAATGAAAGCATATATATCATAAATACAAGGTGAAATCTGAAGTTACGTTCATTTTTAATGCAGTATTTTATTCCGCTGAAAGCGTACTTGAAGCTTCTGAAAAAACTTATGTAACCTTTCATTATTCTTCCATTGTGTAATAACTGCCGTTTCTCACAAGACCGAGTTGAGTGAGTACGGCTTCTTCTTTTTCTCGCATACGGACAAGTTCAAGACCGCCCGGCTCGTGATCGTAGCCGAGAAGGTGGAGCATTGAATGTACCGTAAGGAATGCGATTTCTCTGTCAAGGCTGTGACCGTAAAGACCTGCCTGCTTGTAGGCGTGTTCGATTGAAATAACGATATCGCCCAGCATTTGCGCACCCGTATCGTTGTTTATATCGTACTGACCGTTTTCACCCAAGGGGAAGGAGAGTACGTCGGTGGGTCTGTCGATACCTCTGTGCTTTAAATTAAGTTCGTGAATGGTAATGTCGTCAACGATTGTAACGCTGATTTCCGCAGAGCCTTTAAATTCTTCGCCCGTAAGAACCGCATTACAGCATCTTCTGATAAGCATGCGGACACCTGTGGGAATTTTGACAACGTTCTGGCCGTTAGTGATGATGACTTTAATTTTATCTTTCATCGTTTTTTGCCCTCCTCGAATTTATCGTAAGCCTTAATAATATCCTGAACAAGTTTGTGTCTGACAACGTCTTTTTCCGAAAACCGCACCGTTTCGATGTCTTCCACGTTTTTCAGTATTTTTATAACATCAACAAGACCTGAACGTTTGCCGTCGGGCAGGTCAATCTGTGTGATATCACCTGTGACAACAATCTTTGAGCCAAAGCCGAGTCTTGTAAGGAACATTTTCATCTGCTCTCTCGTGGTGTTCTGAGCCTCGTCAAGAATGATGAAACTGTCATCAAGGGTACGTCCTCTCATATATGCAAGGGGAGCGACCTCAATGTTTCCTCTTTCCTGATACTTTTGAAAGTTTTCCGCCCCAAGCATATCAAAAAGAGCGTCGTATAAAGGTCTTAAGTAGGGGTCAACTTTCTGCTGAAGGTCACCGGGGAGAAAACCTAACTTTTCACCTGCTTCAACGGCGGGACGGGTGAGAATGATTCTGTTGACTTCCTTTGCTCTGAAAGCACTCACTGCCAGAGCAACGGCAAGGTAAGTCTTACCTGTACCTGCAGGACCCACGCCGAGAACGACAGTGTTCTTTCTTATGGCATCAACATATCTTTTCTGACCGAGAGTTTTAGCCTTGATAGGCTTACCCTTGGCGCTTATGCAGATGCAGTCGGAATGAAGGGAAGTCAGTTTGTCGTCGTTGCCGTCTTTAACAAGGGAAATGACATAACGAAGATTCTGTTCGTTGATGGTTTCGCCTTTATTTATCATAACGAGAAGGTTGCCCATGGCTCTTTTTGCCTTGTCAACGTTTTCTTCTTCGCCCTGAATTTTCATATCACTGCCACGGCTTATAACGGCAACGGAAAATTCCTTTTCTATAATTTTTATGTTTTCATCGAAAGAACCGAAAAGACTCACTGCGTGTTCCATTCTTTCAATGCTGAAAGTTTGCTCGACCAAAAATTACACCTCGTTTGCTTTATATGCCTTTAGTCCATTAAATTTTATCACATTTTTTCAAAAAAGTGAATAGTTTTACGAAAATTTTGTATAATTATTTTTAAATTGACGGAAAACGGGTTTTATTCTATTCTTAGTATCTCTTTTTCCTGACCTAAATAATCAATGAGATTGTATTTGCCGTAAAAGACAAAAGAGCCGTTATTAAGGGATATTTTTTCCTCGGAGGACACAACACGGGAATTTTTGTTTTCGTCGTAAAGGGTGTGTACGAAATATTCCGAAGAAAGAAGACGGCTTTCCTCTTCTGTTTCCGTTTTCTCTGAGAGGGCGACAACGCTGTAATTGTCTATAAAAAAGGGGAGTTTGTAACCTGAAATTTCAAGGTATACTCTGTCGCAGAAAATATATTCCTTGTCTTCTTTTCGGTGAAGTCCCAGAGGCACCTCAATACCGAAAAAAGATATATGACGGTAACTGTCCCTTTCTTCAAGATAATAGCAAGATGATGTCAAAGGGTAAGAAAGGGAAACGTCTTTTTCACGCAGAGCCGTAATGATGCCTTTAGCATGAAAGTATGAAGCGGAAAGATTTTCGTTATCCACAACACCGCTTATGAGTAAATCACCCTTTTTGACACCGCTTCCGACTTCAACGGCTTTTTCGCCCTTCAGCGTGTCTAACGATAATATTATGCCGTCAAAATCTGCAATTATGTTGCAGGGCGTTTCATTTTCCGTTTCTGTTTGAAGGCGGCTGTCTTCACGCAGTTCAATAACGGCAATACTGCCCTTGATGTTGACGGAAAGCCAGGAAACTTTGCCGTCATATTCATTTGCAAGAACCCGTGACAGTCTGACTGCATCGAGATTTTTCGTGTACGTGCCGTATGTAAGTCCGTTTGCCTGTGCTTTTTGCAGAATGTCGTATTTACTGATAGTTTCGTTTCCGCTTACGTCAAAGCACCACACAAACTGATTCATAAAAATATGAAAGGCGATAAAAAGAGTAAGACCTATCAGCAGTCCGACCCTTTTTCTGTACCTTTTAAGAAGGAGAATAAGACCGACTTTTTTAATGATTTTCAGTTGCACCCCTGACCGACGGGCGATACTGCGTATTTTTTTATAGTTGGCAAAACTCATTGAGGCGGTGAGGGTTTTACCGTGTCTTGTGATGTCCCATATATAAATGCCTTTTTGTGCCGAAAGGTTCAGAAAACGCTCGGTGAACCCCTTGTCGCACCTGAAAACCACATAGCCTTTTATGTATCTTAAAATGAGAAGCAGATATTTCATTTTTACCCCTGCCCGTCAGCAAAACTCCATAGAAACTATGTTGCCCTCAACAGTAATTTCTTCAATGGACTGTGCCATAATCGTAAGTTCCGTGCCTGAAAATTTCACAACGTTATCGCCGCAGTTAAGTCGCACTCTGTCGCAGTTATACTCGATAACGCCTTTGCACCCTTGTACCGTAGCTTGTCGGTTTGAACAAAAGTCTATATGGGGTAAAAGCGCCTCACTGACTTCAATGGGGGAAACGCACTGAAGTTTTTCTTTAAGTTTTTTTGCCAAGAATATCACATCTTTCACTGAATTTAATAATATTTTATGCTGCGGCATCTTTTAAAATACTAATAAGACGGGCAGAAAATGAATATTATTGTAGGGGGTGAAGATATGAACAGATTACTTATAAAAATGAAAGAGAGGAAAAACTATACCTTTTTTATTTTAAAATACACCGCCGTTTGCTTTGCCGTGTTTTCCGTTGCCTTTATACTTCTCAGATTTCCCGAAAAGGCGGGAAGGGGAGTCAGCGAAGGCATAAATCTTTGTATTTATACCCTTATACCGTCACTTTTTCCTTTTACGGTTCTTGCCAACTTCTGCGTCGAGTCGGGGCTGACGGAGCGGAAAAACAAACTTCTCGGCAAAATAACAAGGGTTCTTTTTAAACTTCCGTCGGAGTGCGCAAGTGTAATTTTCTTTTCCCTGGTCGGCGGACTTCCCGTTGGCGCTAAAATGACCCAAAGCATTTACGAAAAGGGGATAATCACAAAAAAACAAGGTCAGAGGCTTCTGCTTTTCTGTATGAATCCGGGGCCTGCCTTTGCCGTCAGTTATGTGGGCTACAAACTTCTCGGCTCAAAAGAAATGGGTATGATTATTTATCTGAGCGTAATTTTATCGTCATTGCTTCTCGGCTTTCTCACCCGATTTATCTTTGAAGATGACTGCGAGCCCTCTTATTCGGTACGAGTGAAAGAGAGCAATTTTTCTTCGGCGTTTTATACTGCCACGGTAAAGGGTGCAAAAACCTTGTTTGAGGTCTGCGCCTGGGTGATACTTTTCTCCTGCATAAACAGTCTTACAGAATATTTCGGTTTAAGCGACGGTACGCTTTTGTTTGTCAAGTCGATTTCGGAGATGACCCAAGGCTGTAAAATTGCAAGTGAAAGTCTCGGCATACCTGCCATTGCAGGTATAATTGCTTTCGGCGGCATTTGTGCACATTTTCAGGTATCAAGTGCTCTTATAAAACTAAAACTTCCCTATAAATATTTTCTCTGTGCGAGAATTATTGCATCGAGTTTTGCCGTCATTATTTGTAAAGGCATACTCTGTCTGGTGCCTGTTGCAAGTGAAACCATCTCTCTTGGCACAAAGCCCGTAAGAAGTGAAAATCCTGCTTCATTTTTCCTGTCGGTTATGATGATTCTCATGTCAGTACTTTTTCTCATAGGTGACGATTACAAGTTAAAAAGAAAGGAAAAAAGCATAAGCAAAAAAATGTAGAATTTTTTCAACTTTTTTCCTGAAAGGTATTGACTTTTTTTTAAGTTGTGTATATAATAATCAAGCTGTCACAAATATAGCATATCCGGGTGTGGCGCAGCTTGGTAGCGCGCTTGACTGGGGGTCAAGAGGCCGC
>CAYNIN010000103.1:0-5886 GCA_964397395.1 uncultured Faecalibacterium sp. | reverse complement strand
ATGCAGGAATTGATATTAACAAGAGCGTAAATCCTTTCTACGCCCCCGAAAGCACGGATGCGGAAGTTATCACAGAAGAAAACTTACCCCGAGGCATTGAGGTTATTTCCCTGCCGGGTCACAATTATGAAATGCTCGGTGTCAGAACCGATGACGGCGTACTGTTTCTTGCCGACAGTATTCTTTCAAAGAAAACCTGGGAAACTCACGCCCTGCCCTATTTCTATAGTATCAATCAGACGATTGACACATTGAAAGAAGTAAGGGAAATGAAAGGTGAAATCTATGTTCCCTCTCACGATGAGCCGACGAATGAAATAAGGAACCTTGCCGATTATAATATAGAAAGGCTCTCGGAAATTAAAGAGCGTATTTTTGCTCTTTGCGAAAACAGAACTTTTGAAGAAATATTCTATACCTATACGGAAAAAACGCAGATTAAATTTACCCCTGACAAATATCCTTTCAATTCTGCTATGGTCAGGAATTTTCTTCAGGCACTTATTGAAGATAAAGTTTTGGGAACAAAGATTGAAAACGGCAGGCTCGTCTATTTCAAAAAATAAACAAATACATATTAAAGCCGCAGAAAGAAACACATACTCTTTGTGCGGCTTATTTTTTAAGAAGATGCTTTAAATTTGCTCTGATTGTACGTAATATATTAAAAAAATCAAAAATTTTCACTTAACCTATTGACTTTTATTAGCAAGTGGAGTATATTTGTGACAGTGGTTAGCACTCAAACTCTACGAGTGCTAAAAATTACACAGCGAACCTCTGAACTGATAAAACGAAAGGACGTGACAGAAATGGAACTCGGCAAACGCAAAGAACTCATTCTTGCTGCCGTTGTTGAGCAATATATCAAAACCGGTGAACCCATCGGCTCAAAGATGCTCATGCAGATTCTTCCCATTTCCGTTTCTTCCGCCACAATCAGAAACGAGATGAGCGAACTTGCAGAAATGGGACTTCTTGAACAGCCCCACACTTCTGCAGGCAGAATCCCCTCTCAGTCGGGCTACCGCTACTATGTTGATAATCTTATGAACAAATGGCAACTTACCGACGAGGAAATGACGTCAATCAAAAGAGAACTTGAAAAAACAATGGGCGACCCCGACAAACTTCTTGAAAAGGCAGGGGAAATGCTTGCAAAAATTACAGGCTGTGCCGCTGTTGCCACAACACCCACCGACGAAGGTGCCGTTATCAAGCATATTGAACTTATGCCCGTAGGAACAAGAATTGCAATGATTGTTATGATGACTTCGTCGGGTATAATCAAAAACGGCATCTGCAAAACCGACACGGAACTTACGCCTGAAATGGTAGACACCTTTTACAGTATTGTTAAGGAATGTTTTATCGGCAGACCTGTTTGCGATGTGGGTACGGTTATGATTCAGACTCTCGTTGCCTCCCTGGGTTCAAACGCTCTTTCAATGAGTCCCCTCTTTGTCGTTCTTGCCGATATTGCTTCTCAGGCTCTTCAGGCAGAAATACGCCTTGAGGGTGAACAGAATCTTCTTCATCACAGAGAGTACGGCAACAACGTTTACGAAATGATGCAGTTCTTCGATGAAAAAGACAAACTCGAACGGGCAATTTCAAAAAACAAAGACGGTCTGCAGGTTATCATCGGCAAAGAAAATATGTACCGCCAACTTGAAAATTCAAGTATGATTATTTCAAGATACTCAATAGGTGACCACGACGGCGGTGCAATCGGCATAATCGGTCCCACAAGACTTGACTATGCAAGGCTTATACCCAGTATAGAATATCTTACAAATCTTGTCGGCGAAATGCTGACCGATTCCCTTGAGGAATAAAAGGAGGTCATTATGGCTAAAGATAAAAAGAAGAATGAACAGTCCCCTGAAGAAATTCTTGAGGAAACAGCAGAAACAACGGAAACCGAAGAAGACACACAGGTGTCTGAAGAAGAAAACGAAAGCGAAAAGAAAATCGCTGAACTTGAAAAGGAAGTTGCCGCAGCAAAAGAGGCTCACATCAGAACTCTTGCCGAGTACGATAACTTCAGAAAGCGTACCGCAAAGGAAAAAGAAGCAATTTATACCGATGCAAAGGCTGTGTGTATGACTGAACTTCTTCCCGTTCTCGACAACTTCGACAGAGCATTGAGTGTTACGGACTCCGATGTGGAATCCTACAAAAAGGGTATGGAAATGGTAAATGCAAGTTTCCTTGAAATACTTAAAAAACTCGGTGTTGAATCTTTCGGTGAAATAGGCGAAACCTTTGACCCCAACTTCCATAACGGTGTTATGCACGTTGATGACGAAGAAATGGAAGAAAACGTTATAGCAGAGGTTTTCTCAAAAGGTTACAAAATCGGAGATAAAGTTCTCCGTCCCGCAATGGTTAAGGTTGCAAACTGATTTTTCAGTAAACATATAAACAAACAATATATATTTATTTTCGGAGGTATTATATTATGGCAAAGATTATCGGTATCGACTTAGGTACAACAAACTCCTGCGTTGCAGTTATCGAAGGCGGCGAACCCGTTGTTATCGCAAACGCAGAAGGTGCAAGAACAACTCCTTCAGTTGTTGCTTTCTCAAAAACAAGCGAAAGAATGGTAGGTCAGGTTGCAAAGCGTCAGGCAGTTACCAACCCCGACAGAACTATTTCTTCAATCAAACGTCAGATGGGCTCCAACTACCACGTTTCCATCGACGGCAAAAACTATACTCCCCAGGAAATTTCTGCAATGATTCTTCAGAAACTCAAGAGCGATGCAGAAGCATACCTCGGTGACAAAGTTACAGAAGCAGTTATCACCGTTCCCGCTTACTTCACCGACGCTCAGCGTCAGGCAACAAAAGACGCAGGTAAAATTGCAGGTCTTGAAGTAAAGAGAATCATCAACGAACCCACAGCAGCCGCTCTCGCTTACGGTATTGACAAGGAAAACGACCAGAAAGTTATGGTTTACGACCTTGGCGGCGGTACTTTCGACGTTTCAATCATCGAAATGGGCGACGGTGTTCAGGAAGTTCTTGCAACTGCAGGTAACAACCGTCTTGGCGGTGACGACTTCGACCAGAGAATTATCGACTGGCTTGTTAACGGCTTCAAATCAGAACAGGGTGTTGACCTTCGCAGCGACAAAATGGCTATGCAGCGTCTTAAGGAAGCAGCAGAAAAGGCCAAGATTGAACTTTCAGGTGTGACTTCATCTGCAATTTCTCTCCCCTACATCACCGCAGATGCAACAGGTCCCAAGCATCTTGAAACAACTCTCACAAGAGCAAAGTTCAACGAACTCACTGCAGACCTTGTTGAAGCAACAATGGGCCCCGTTCGTCAGGCAATTGCAGACTCGGGTCTTAAAGTTGGCGATATCGACAAAATCCTTATGGTCGGCGGTTCATCAAGAATCCCCGCAGTAAGTGAGGCTATCAAAAAGTATACGGGTAAAGAACCCTTCAAAGGCATCAACCCCGACGAATGCGTCGCTATCGGTGCCGCACTTCAGGGCGGTGTTCTCGGCGGCGACGTTAAGGGTCTTCTCCTTCTCGACGTTACTCCCCTCTCACTCGGTATCGAAACCATGGGCGGTATCAACACAAAGGTAATTGAAAGAAACACAACTATCCCCACAAAGAAGAGCCAGATCTTCTCAACTGCCGTTGACAATCAGCCTTCAGTTGAAGTTCACGTTCTTCAGGGTGAAAGAGAATTTGCAAAAGACAACAAGACTCTCGGTGTTTTCAGTCTTGACGGCATTATGCCCGCACGTCGTGGCGTTCCTCAGATTGAAGTGACTTTCGACATCGATGCTAACGGTATCGTACACGTTTCAGCAAAAGACCTGGGCACAGGTAAAGAACAGTCAATCTCAATCACCGCTTCAACAAATATGTCAAAAGAAGACATTGAAAAGGCAGTCCGAGAAGCAGAACAGTTTGCTCAGGAAGACAAACAGCGCCGTGAAGAAGTTGACACAAGAAACGAAGCAGATCAGATGGTTTATCAGTGCGAAAAAATTCTCACAGAAGAAGGTGCAGATAAACTCGACGAAGCAGACAAAAACGAAATCCAGGCAAAGATTGATGCTCTCAAGAACGCACTCAAGGGCGAAGATATCAACCTTATCAAGAACGAAAAGGAAGCACTTACCCAGGCTTTCTACAAACTCAGCGAAAAGATGTATCAGGCTGCAGCAGCCGCACAGGGCGGTGCAGAGGGCTTCAACCCCGGTGACTTCCAGCAGGGTGCCGCAGATGCAGGCTATGCTGACGGCGGTTACACCGATGCAGGCTACACCGATGCAAACTTCACAGACGCTAACTAATCAGCATAAAGCAGAGTTGTTCTCCGTGAACAACTCTGTGTTGTGATTTTCCCGAAAGGAAGCAAATAAATGGCAGAAAATAAACGTGACTATTATGAAGTCCTCGGTGTCAGCAAAGGCGCTTCCGAGGACGAAATAAAAAAAGCCTACCGTAAAGTTGCCAAGCAATACCACCCCGACCTTAATCCCGGAGATGCTGCGGCAGAAGCGAAATTCAAAGAAGCCAACGAGGCTTATGAAGTTCTTTCCGACAGTGACAAAAAAGCACGTTATGACCAATACGGTCATGCAGGTGTTGACCCCAACTTCGGCGCAGGCGGTTTCGGTGGCGGCGGCTTTGGCGGTTTCGGCGGCGACTTTGATTTAGGTGACATTCTCGGCAGTATGTTCGGCGGCGGTTTCGGTGGCTTCGGCGGCGGCAGACAGGCAAATCCCAACGCACCGAGAAAGGGCTCAACTATCCAGACAAACATAACGATTTCTTTTGAAGAAGCCGCAAAGGGTTGCAAAAAGAAAGTTAACATAACAAAGGTTGAAAAGTGCAGTGAATGCGGCGGCAGCGGTGCGGCAAAAGGCTCATCCCCCGAAACCTGCCACTCCTGCGGCGGCAGAGGTCAGGTCAACGTTCAGCAAAGAACGGCTTTCGGTATAATGAGCACCACAAAGCAATGTCCCGACTGCGCAGGCAAAGGCAGAGTTATCAAAAACCCCTGTCAAAAATGCCGTGGTACCGGTGCGGAGCCTAAACCCCAGACCGTAGAAATTGATATTCCTGCAGGTATTGACGACAGACAGTCCCTTAACGTAAGAGGCGGAGGCAATGCAGGAGCCAACGGCGGACCCGCAGGCGATCTGAGAGTTAACATCAACGTGCGTCCTCACCCCTTCTTTGAACGTGAAGGATTTGACGTATGGTGCGAATTTCCCGTTACCTTTGCCCAAGCGGCACTTGGTGATACTCTTTATATCCCCACCCTTGAAGGCAAGGTCAAATATGAACTTCCCGCAGGTACACAACCCGGGGAAGTCTTCCGTTTCAAAGGCAGAGGTATTCAGCAACTTTCTTCTTCACGCAAAGGTGACCAGTTTGTCAAGATTATTGTTGAAGTTCCGAAAAACCTCAACCAACGACAGAAAGATATGCTTAAAGAATTTAACAACTCACTTCCCGATAAACCGAAAAACAATATTGATGACGGCACTACTATCGGTGAAGAAAAGAAGAAGTTCTTTGACAGATTCAAATGAAAAAAAGGATAGCCTGCTGAAAAGTGAGGCTATCTTTTACTATGTTCCGATATTCAGTTGATTAAGAGCAACCAAGTCAAAATCAAATGCAGACAGTCTTGCAATATCTGCTTGTTGCAATTTGAAATTGGGTTGCTTTTCTTTTCAGCTTCAATCTGTCTTTTATGTGAGTACGGCTCATGATGCTCGGGCAACTTGCTTCGGCATTAAGGTTTGCGTTATAGGGGCGCCTGCATTAGTATCCGTCAGTCGACTGATTTTGTTTCTGCCGTGGTTGAAACATCCGGGTTCTACTCGCTCGTGCCGCT
>CAYNIN010000102.1:0-5948 GCA_964397395.1 uncultured Faecalibacterium sp. | reverse complement strand
AAAGAAGGTCAACCTGAGCGTTGAGAGGACGCATATCGTTGATGCCTCTGCCGTCAACACGTTTGCCTTCGTCAAGGAGCCAGCGTCTTACAACGTACTTCTGGAGTTTGTAAAGACATTCGTCGATTTTTTCTGCACATTCTGCATATTCTTCGTCAAATCTTTCGTGTACCTTTTCGTAAACGGGTTTGAGTCTTTCGTCACGGATTCTCTTGTCGTCGGTGTCAAGGGCTGCCTTAACGTCGTCAATGGCAAATTCCTTGATTGCTTCAAACATTTCGGGAGCGGGATCCTGTGATTCAAAGGGAACCTTTTCCTTGCCGATTTCAGCCTGGATACCCTTGATAAATTCAACGATTTCCCGGTTAACTTTGTGAGCGTACATAATAGCATCGTACATTGTTTCGTTGTCGATTTCATTAGCGCCTGCTTCAATCATTGCAACAAGGTCTGCTGTTGAAGCAACGGTAACTGCCATTTCGCTCTTTGCTCTTTCTTCTTCTGTGGGGTTGATAACGAACTTGCCGTCAACAAGACCCACTGAAACGCCGCTGATGGGACCGTCCCAGGGAATTTCTGAAATTGAAATTGCAACGGAAACACCGATCATAGCGGTGATTTCGGGAAGGCAGTCCTGGTCAACGGACATAACCGTTGCAACAACACCTACATCGTTTCTCATATCCTTGGGGAAGAGGGGACGGATAGGTCTGTCGATAACTCTTGAAGAAAGGGTAGCCTTTTCGCTTGCCTTGCCTTCTCTTCTCTGGAATGAGCCGGGAATACGACCGACGGAGTAGAGTTTTTCTTCAAAGTCAACGCTTAAGGGGAAGAAGTCAACGCCTTCTCTGGGCTTTGCAGCCATTGTTGCTGTGCAGAGAACTTCTGTTTCGCCATATCTGATAAGACATGAGCCGCCTGCAAGACCTGCCATTTTACCTGTTTCTACAACGAGAGGTCTGCCTGCAAGAGTAGTTTCAAATTTTCTGAATTCAGGAAACATAGTTTTTACCTCGCTTTTCTTTGTTATATTTATTATTAACACGAGGCGGCGGTTTAGCATTAAATTCAGTCTTTTCACTTTTAAAAAGACTCAATTTAGTGCTAATCCTATAACCTGCCCCGTATTTTTTACAAAGGGTGTCAGTAAATTTCCGCCCTGTCTTTAGCGAAAATACCGTCGGTACGAAAGGGGGAAATTACTGAAAAATGGCAGACACGATAAATTTCATGTCTGCCAAAAAATTGCAATTACTTACGAAGACCAAGTCTTGCAACGATTGAACGGTATCTTTCGATGTCGTTCTTCTGAAGGTATGCGAGAAGGTTTCTTCTCTGACCAACCATCATAAGAAGACCTCTTCTTGAATGGTGATCCTTCTTGTTTGTTTTGAGATGCTCTGTGAGATTGTTGATTCTGTTTGTGAGAAGAGCGATCTGAACTTCGGGTGAACCTGTGTCACCTTCGTGGGTTGCGTACTCAGCAATAATTGCGAGTTTCTGTTCTTTTGTCATCATGGTTTTTCACCTCATAAAAATATTTCATTTGCCTTGACTCCCCAGTAAGCGGCAGGTGAAAAAGTCCGTTGGACAAAAACCCGCAAACCGAGTAAGTAGGCATAATGCTGAAAGATTATAACACGGCACAAATAAAAAGTAAAGAGTTTTTCCGAAAAAATTTTGCTTTTTTCAGAAAAACTCTCTTTGACTCAGTATGCAATTTAATAGGTAATGGTATAATCCTTAAGGAATGAGATACCAACGTTTGCTTCGTGACTGCCGAACATTGAAACTATAACGTGAACTTCAACGGGAGTGTAGTAACTTGCCCAGATCATATTGCCCGTTGCCTTGTCAATCTTACATTTGACAATGCAGTCTGAATATGTAACATCAATGGATTCAAGCAGTGATGCGTAGGAACTTGACTTGATTTCTGCCGTTTCGATAACGTCAAAGCCTGCACCTACACCTGTACCTGCCGTGGGATTTGCCTGACCCTTTGCGGCAATTTCAATTTCATACTCTGTGCCATTGTCGTTGCAGGTGGCATAAGCGAGGTCTGCTTCCGTGAGTTTACTTACATAGTCCTGACCGGGAACGATGAAGTTTGCTTTGATGTCTTCAGCCGTAGTATAGTCAACGGGATCCGTATCGTCACCCAGTGCTTCAGCGATAATTTTATCTGCAAGGCTCTGAACTGCAGAGGGAACAACAAGATTTAAAACTTCACGGTCTTCAAAGTTTCTTGTTACCTTTGAAGCGTTTGTTTTTACCTTGTTTGCCGATTCATTGTAAAGAGCGAGAATTTCGGCAACGGAAGAAGGAGTACCGTTTGAAGCGGTGCTTTCAACTGCCGTGTCGGCTGCGGTGGGTGCTGTCGTGTCCGTGGCAGGAGCCTGAGTTTCGGGTGCTGCGGTTGAGGGAGCCGTTGTGGTAACGGTTGTTGTGGTTGTGGTGGTAGTTGAGTCAACGAAATAAGTTGTGTTTGCTGTTTCGGTTACGATGGGTTTTGAAAGACTGCCCATAAGATAGCCGATTGAGAAAATTGCAATAATACAAATCAGAAACACGGCGGTGTTGACAACAAGGGATTCGCTTTCTGAAGGGTTGCGGAATTCTGCTTTTGTTTTTTGGATAAAATTCATTTTAAAATCCTCCCGAATATTCTTCAAAGTACATTATACTATAAATTTTTAAATATTTCAATACAAAAAATAAAATAGTCATTCATTTTTTATATCTTTCATTTTAATAAAGTGCCTTACAAGATAAATAACCGTACCTACGGGTATGCAGATAATAACGATTTTTATAATAAGATGAATGGGAATATAGTCGTAAATTCCGTCACCGAGAATGGTGAAAAGAATAACTCTCGGCATAATACCCACCACCGAAGCGATGAAGTATCGGGGAAATTTGCATTTTGAAGCGCCCCAGAAAAGACTGACGAAGTCAATGGGGAAAACGGGCAGGGCACGTATACCCAGAAGGGCAGGGAAGTTATCGTTGAGTTTCTTTTCAAGAATTTTTCTTCCGCCTTTGCTTTTTGCAAGAAGTTTGTTTACATATTCACCGCCAAGGAAAAGCCCGAGAAAGTATGTCGCCGTAACTTCAAGAATAATACCGACAAGACTGATAAGACAGGCTGCAGGGGTGGGGAAAGCCATACCTATTGAAATATATATAAGTGAGGCGGGTATAATGAAAAGCACCGACTTGACAAGATAAACGCCCCAGATTGTCAGTACGGCGAAAAGCATGCTGGAACTTCCCTCCACAATGGCTCTTACGTCAATATTTTTCAGATTGTCATATTCAATTACTGCGATAACAAAAATTATCATGGCTACGGCGGCTCTGATAAGGGCACCGACGGTAGCTTTTGTTCGTTTGGTCATAAGGCTTCTCCTCTGTATATCGGTACGGCACGGTTTATTTTGCTTTTACAGCCGATCTTTTGGCAAAAAATTCCGAAAAAATAATAACACAAGGTCAAAAGTTTTTCAACCTCGGTAAGATTATTGGTTATATGTGAATAAAAAATATAATTATCTATTGAAAAATATGTGAAAAACTGATATAATATTTCTGCAATGTTACTTTATTTAATAAGTATCGGAGAGGGGATATTATTATGTTTACAATTGTAAAAAAAATCATCGCATTACTGATAAGCCTTTTAGTTCTTTTATCTTGCTCCTTCGGTTACACCGAGCCCGTCAGTGAGGACTATGCCGAAGGCAAATACAAAAACGTTATCCTTATGATTGGCGACGGAATGGGTGAAAATACACTTCAGGCAACAAAGGCACAGAGAAACGTTTCTCTCGCAATGGAAACAATGGCAGTCAAAGGTTGGAGTCAGACCCGTTCGTTATCCAACAAAGTTACGGACTCTGCCGCAGGCGGTACTGCTCTTTCCTGCGGCGTGAGAGTTATTAACAACACCGTCGGAGTTTATCCTGTAAACGTCCTGGGTCTTTTTGATGAAATGCCTGTTAATCTTTGCGAACTTGCCATGACAAGAGGTATGGCAACGGGCGTTGTCACAACGGATAAGACAAGCGGTGCAACGCCTGCGTCTTTTTCTGCTCACACCGTTGCAAGACAACTTGAAATTGAGATTTCCGCCGACCAACTTAAAAGCGGTATTGATATTATCTGGGGCGCAGAAAGTGACAGCATCAACAAGGAAAATGCTGAAAAAGCAGGTTACACTTACGTAACAAACGAAGATGAACTTATGGCTCTTGAGGCATCTTCACAGTCCTTTGCACAGTTTAATTTTGACGACCTTAAATACTGCACCAACGAATATAACACTCCCACGGTTGAAGAAATGACCGAAAAGGCAATTGAAATTCTTTCCGCCGACGAAGACGGTTTCTTCCTTATGGTTGAGGGCGCATGTATCGACAAGCACTCCCACGACAACGACTTTGAAAACACAACTTTGAGCACCGTTGAATTTGATAAAGCCGTTGCCGCAGCCCTCAAATTTGCAGAAGAAGACGGCGAAACCCTTGTAATTGTAACTGCCGACCACGAAACAGGCGGCATTACCTATAACGCAGAAACAGGTGAATATTATTACACGTCATATAACCACACGGGTGTTGACGTTCCCGTTTTCGTTTCCGCAACCGATTCGGGTATTACCGAAGATGCCGTTATGATGAACTGTCAGATTCCCGTACAGATTGCAAGAGTGCTCGGCTTTGGGGAAGAGGAGTTTCCCAAATCTGTAAGCAACCTTTCTTAAACCTTCATTAAAGTATACTATATAATATAAAGAGGACACGGGCTTTTCCGTGTCCCCTTTGCAGTAATAAAATAAAATTGAAAGTGAGGAATAAAAATGAAGTTTTTAGGCAATTTAATCTGGGTAGTATTCGGCGGTTGGTTCACGGCTCTGACCTGGTTCCTTTACGGCATTTTGTGGAGTATAACTATAATAGGTATACCTATGGGCAAACAGTGTTTCAAATTTGCAAAACTCAGTTTTATGCCTTTTGATAAAGAGGTGACAGAAAAAGATTCGGGAGCCGTCAGTTTCATTGCAAACTTGATATGGGCAATTTCAACGGGTATTCCCATGGCTCTTGAGCATATTGCAATCGGACTCATTTTCTGTATTACAATTGTCGGCATACCCTTCGGAAAGCAGTATTTCAAGCTTGCAAAACTTTCTTTTGCACCTTTCAGTTGTGAAGTTAAGTAAATTCTGAAATTTTCTAAAAATTATACCTTTAAACTATTGCAACAAATAATTTTTTTTGATATCATAGTTAAGGTATGGATATAACCAATAATAAAATCCGAAAGGAGTCAGTAACATCATGACTTATTCACATGAAGTTGAAAAAATGTGCGTGGTAAAAAAAGGCCCGCATCACGGTCCTGCCCCCATTCCCGAAGAAGGCAGATGGGTAAAGGCTTATGAAATCAAAGACATCTCAGGTTTCACACACGGTATCGGTTGGTGTGCTCCTCAGCAGGGTGCTTGCAAACTTTCTCTTAACATCAAGGAAGGTATCATTGAAGAAGCACTTGTTGAAACAATCGGTTGTTCAGGTATGACTCACTCCGCTGCTATGGCAAGTGAAATCCTTCCCGGTAAAACAATCCTTGAAGCACTCAACACAGACCTTGTTTGTGACGCTATCAACACCGCTATGCGTGAACTTTTCCTTCAGATAGTTTACGGCAGAAGCCAGTCCGCTTTCTCGGAAGACGGTCTTTCAGTCGGCGCAGGTCTTGAAGACCTTGGTAAAGGACTTCGTTCACAGGTTGGTACAATGTACGGCACAAAGGTTAAGGGTGTGCGTTATCTTGAAATGGCAGAAGGCTATGTTACAAGAATGGCTCTTGACAGCGATGACCAGGTTATCGGCTACGAGTTCGTTTCCCTCGGCAAGATGACTGACTTCATCAAGAAGGGC
>CAYNIN010000101.1:0-6009 GCA_964397395.1 uncultured Faecalibacterium sp. | reverse complement strand
GTCTAAAACATAAATATATTAAAGAATTCTCTACTCAAGCATATTTTATCTATAACAATTTTTGAGACAAAAAGTCAATCAACTCCTTTTATTCGCTGTGTTCTGGCAAGGTAGAAAGCGTAAAATACTATGTTTAATGCCGGTTTTACTTATATTTTGAGTAAATCCCTTATGAACACTCGCACCAAACCAGAAAAATCCGAACCAAATTTTCCCAATAGGAAAAGGGTTCGGATTTTTTGTTTATTTCTAAATGCATTCCGAGTGCTCTCCCGATACACTCAAAAACGCACCCCGTTATAGAACAATATTCCCTCGTACAGAAAACAAAACGCCTTACTGTTAAAGTTCATCAAAAGCCTTTATCCATTCTCTCTTGATAAGTTCGTGGCCTTTGGCTGTAGGATGTACACCGTCGGAAAGCAGGGATGTTGCAGGCACTTTTTCAGCCTCTTCATCAAGGATACTCTGAAGAGGGATAAACTTAATGCCGTGTCTGTCGGCAAGTTTTTTGGCTATTGCAGCAACCTCTTCAACACCGCTTCTGAATTTTTTGTATCTGCCTGTTTGTCCTTCTCTGTCGGCAGTTGCAGGACCTTCAAGTACAAAAGGCTCAAGAATCATTATTTTCGTTTCGGGAATCTCTTCTTTTAACTCTTCGAGAAGTATGTTATATACCTTCTCAAATCTTTTAATACCCGTACCGTTGCCCCAATCAAGACCGTGCCACACATCGTTTACACCTATTAAAAGGCTCATATAGTCGGGCTTAATCTCGATGATATCTCTGACAATTCTCGCATACACATCAGGGATTCTGTCTCCGCTGACACCCTTGTTAATAAAGGTGTATTCGCCCTGTTTTGTCTTGTTAATCTCATCTGTCACCAGGGCAGGATATCCGTTTCCCAACGGAGTTCTCTTTGCTATTTTATAATAGCATTTCATTATGTTATTCGGTTTTTCCTCACGTACTCTGCCGCAATCGGTTATTGAGTCGCCCTGAAAAAGTATGGTTTTCATTTTGTTTCACCTTCATTTGCTTCAATAATATATTACATAAGAATTATAGCATTAAATGTGTATTAAATCAAGAATTATTCATCAAAATATAAACTTGGATACTTGATAAATCTGCTGTTGATATGTTATTATTAACAAAAAGCAAAGGAGTTTTTATTATGGAGAAAAACAAAATCAATGTGAAAAAAATATGATAATTATTATCACAGCCGTTGTATTGGCAGCCCTTGTAACCGTAGGAGCTCTTTTTATAGCAGTAGAGTTACAGGGACTCGCTTACGATATCGAATCGGTACCGAACGTCGGCAGCGTACTTGAAATAGTAACTGAGGACGTTGACAGCGTGACGGTTAAAAAGAACGGTGACGGCGACTTTAAGGTTATGATGTTCACCGACACTCACCTTAACGGCAAGGAAAAACTCGATAATCAGGCAGTATCTTACATCATAAAAAATATCACAGAACAAAAACCTGACCTTGTTATTTTCGGCGGTGATAATATTTCTTCAGGTTTCAGTATGGCAAGAACAGAACAGTTTGCAGAAATTCTGGAAGAAACAGGAGTTTATTGGTGTGCCGTTTTAGGCAATCACGACGGCGAAGGTATTATGACCTATTCAAGAAAGAAAATTGTTGAAACATTCGCTTCTTATGAACATTGTCTTATGAAGCCCGGCAAAGAAGATATTGACGGCTACGGCAACTATACTATTAACATTCTTAACAGCGACGGCAGTCTTAAAGAAGTTTTATTCTTTATGGATTCAGGTGACTATATTACCGATGAACTCAGAGAAAAATACAATGTTCCCGAAAACGCCTCGCACTATGACGGCGTAAAGGAATCCCAGGTACAGTGGTACAAAGAAAAGCACGATGCAATTGAGAACGAATACGGCGAATTTAAATCAATCACCGTTATACATATACCGCCCTATCAGAGCGGTCTTATCGCTGATATGGAATATCTCTACGGCGACAAGAGAGAGGGTATTTGTCCCTCGGGCTTTGACTCCGGGCTTTTTGATGCTCTTAAAGAAAAAGGCTCCACTCAGGCTGTTTATTACGGTCACGACCACATAAACGACTTTGGCGTTGTTTATGACGGTATTCTTCTCAGTTATATTCAGTCGTCGGGTTACAGCTCATACAATATGCAAACCAGCTTCGGTTCACCCGAAAGCGAATGGATTCAGGGCTGTACGGTTCTTCTTCTCAATGACGACGGCACCTATGAAGCACAGCGTATTTTAAACCACGCTGCCGATTGATAGTATGTAATAATAAAACGCCATCCTGAAATTACAGTTTCAAGGATGGCGTTATTATTGTTAAGTAACAAGGTTCCCGAGTACCCGAGTGCAATCTTCCGTTGCTTGTCGGGTCGGGGGCTTATTTTTGTTTTATCAGGCAAATTCTTTCAACAATTCAGGTAAATTGCCGATATCCGAAAAGACCTTAACTAAAGCCGTTAAAAACCACATAAGACGATGAATAAAATCGTTTTTCGAGGCATTAGACGTCTGAAGAGTCTGGGTGTTTTCAACAAAGTCTGCTGTTTTTATAAATGTAAAATCACATTCTGCGGAGGCATGGTCGGAAATTACTTCTCCGTCGTCATTGCAAACTTCAACATATCTGAAATCGCTTACAACAACATCTACACCGCCACCTGATTTATACATAAATCTTTCAACCGAGTCCCAATTGCCCCAGGCTGAAAGACCCGTTGCGTACCACTCGGACACATTAAAATAGTCACCGTTGTTGTGGTATTCTATCCACGCATCTTTCAAGCCGCACTGAAGATAAAGGGTTTTGTAAAGTGCTCCGTTGTCTTCATGGGTATGCATATAGTTGTTGAAGTCACCCGTTACAATTACGGGTCTGTCATTTTCAGCAGAGCGTGCCTGTATAAATTCGGCAAGTTGTTTGTATTGGCTTGTTCTTGCGGCGATTGAACCTTCCCCGCCGTAAGCGTCTGCGTGTAAATTATAGAAATCCACATAAATACCGTTGCCCACATCAATAACAGTGTAGACAAAGCCTTTTGGAGTGAGTTCATCGGAACCGTCTGAAAGGATACCGCTGGCTTCGTTCCAGGCAACTCGTGTTTCATTATAAACAGGCATATTTTTTGTAAATATATTAAGTCCGTCACCACCCGGAATACTGCCTGTATGGTTGGTCATATAACTGAAACCGCTCAAATTATTAACAAGATTTTTATGATATCCGAAATCTTCCTGAACGGCAACGATATCAAAATCGTTCTGTGAAAAATATTCGGCGGCGACCTTTTGGTTAGCAGCCACATCTGTACCTTGAAAAATTGCAAAGGGCAGACCTGCAACATTGAAATTGACTGTTTTGATAACCTGCTTTTCAGCGGCATCGTAATCGTAAAGTTTTATATCAAAGTACTCTGTAAATGTTTCTCCGTTACAGATGTAGTTGAGTCTCCAATAAATCTTGTCGTAATTCTTGAAGCCGCCAACATTGCTGTCCCTCAGGAAATCTCTGTATAAAACGCCGTATTCATCACGCTCGGCAGTTACTTCGTTACGAATGAAGGTCAAAGGTTGACTATAGTCAATATTGCCATTCCCGTCTTTTACCCAATAAGACGGGTTATCTGTGTCATTAACAGAAAAACCACGCCAATCGGTTTCACCGTTGAGGGATAACTTACAATCTATTTTTGTAGTTCCTGCAGGAAATACAAAGGTATAGGAAAGGTCGTTGAGTTCACGGGATACAGCATAATCGCCAACAGCACTTTTTTCTTTGATTTCATAAGACTGATGGCTCGGAAATTCCATCTGATAAAGAGTGGATTTATAAAGATACGAAGCCATTTCAACCTGAACGCCGTTTTCCGTTTCAAAACTTTCAGCGTGAGCAATCAAGCCAGATGAAAAGGCTCCGCCCAAGTCGGTAAAGCAAATACAACTCAAAGTAATTACAACCGTGAGTATCAGACATAATGTTTTTTTCATAGCAATCTCTCCTTTGAATTTATATATCCATTTGCATAATAGCATATTTTTCGCTGTAATTGTTAGCAAATTGTGAACAAAACGATTTGTTCCCTTGATACCGTCGGAAATTAGATGCTGTATGATCAGCCCTCACCGACGCTCTGCAATTTATTAAGTTTTTCTTTCTGTCAATCTGAAATTTGCTTTTGAATTACTTTGTATCTTCAATTGAAATAAGACCGTTGAATACGCCCACATAAACTTTTCCGTTGGGGCCTATCGTTATGGGACCGTATGAGTTATTCCAATTTTTGCCGCAACCGGTGAACACTTTGTAAAGGGTTTCGCCTGTTCTGAAATCAACCGCCGTGAGATACCACGCAACTGCTTTTTCGGGAATTTCATCATTCTGCACTCTTGTGTAAAGGTAGAGTATGCCGTTTTCAGTTGACATTTTGGGAACAACCGTCGCCGATGCTTCTTCGCTTTCCCATACGACAAAGGCCTCGGTGCAGTCATAATTCATATCAACCCTTGTTACACCGGGCTCACTTGTGGGATCGTTGACAAGGAAGCCTGCTCCCGTTTCCGAATAGTTATTCTCAATAATAAATGAGCGCCCGTAAGCAACAATTGAATTTTCACTTACGGATTTACCCTCAGTGAAAAGGGGCAACTCGTCAATAACCTCACCTGTCAGACGGTCATAAATAACAATATTAACTCTGCTGTCGGCATTATCGGTTATTGCGCAAAGTTTTCTTACACCGACCTGTTCGGCATCTTCGCCTTCCTTATCATAAACAGGTACGTCAAGGAGCGTGGGTGTGGTGCCTGAGCCCTGATTTATTGCACCCGGCTTAAGTGTTGTTCCTCTGTCGTAGGCAGTTCTCCAGGTATAATAAGGGTTTCCGTCATCATCTGTATCAAAACGGTACATTGCCGTATCGGAAACAATGTAGATGCCGTCTTCACAGATTGCAAGGGTGTTCTGTATTTCTTCACCCTCAAGTTTCATCAGTTTCACTTCCTCGGTTTCGGCATCTATATAGCCCACTTCACCGGGACGTGTTACAAACCAGATGTTGCCCTCGTAGTCGGGAATGGCGTCTGTCAGATACGAGCCATCGGGAAGATAGGAATTTATATCCCATTCCTTTTCGATTTTCCATTCGGGCTTTCCCGATGACTCATCAATATAATATATCTGAATCACATTGTCGGAGTTGCCGATAATGGGTCTGTCACCTTTAAGAAGATGGCAGTATGCTCCCCCCGACGTATCGGAAGAAATTTTGTCAAAATCAAAGGTTTTGATTGCTTCAATGGTTGAGGCACGCTGCGGCAGTCTTGTTTCAGCAAGAATTTCAAGGGTGTCGGCATCAAGAAGAAGCAGACGGAAGCCCACGACATTACCGCTGATGCACATAATTCTGCCCTTTGAGTCAAACATAAGCGTGGCAACAAGTCCGCCGAAAACATTCATTGAACGGGATTTGACAACGGGGTTGATGCCAAGAGGGCCCATATAATCATAAGTATCTGTGTTATATGAATTGCCGTGCATACCGTTAGTTCCTTCGTCGGCAAGATAGGGATGCTGGGGTACGGCAATATTGCCGCTGTCATCAAGAGGATTTGCAGTTGCAGCCTCGCCGTAAAACGCAGGACACTTATTTGCAACGCAAGGTTGTCTGATCTGTCCGCCCGGACTTGTGAACAGCATAATAAACGCTGAAATTGCAGAGAGTATTTTAATAAAAACAGTTTTCATTTTTTATCCTCCTTTTTGATTTAACGGGGATTGTCACTAAAATAATTGTACATAGTTTTATTTATAAATGCAATATGTTAAAAGAAAATTTGCGTTCATTTAAACTTTTTCGATAATGACAGATTTTTCTCCGATTTTATACCTGTTATTGACGGATTTTTTTTAATAAACATATTGAAAAAAAGCGATTATCTGTGATATACTAACTGTGCTACACGAACTGAATATT
>CAYNIN010000100.1:0-6167 GCA_964397395.1 uncultured Faecalibacterium sp. | reverse complement strand
GTAGAACATAGATGTTTCAACCACGGCAGAAATAAAAGCAGACGTCTGACGGTCACTAATGCAGCCTCCCGAGGCAAATCAAAGCCATCACCCATAAAATCAGTATAATTCACCACCCAATCTAACACCATATTACAATTATATTCAATAAATTCATCACATCATTAACAAAAATAAATATATAAAAAAAGGGCATAATATTTCTGCAAAGTTATTTGCAACAAAACCAAAGGAGAAATATTATGTCAAAATCAAAGAAAAAAGCCTATACAAAAGAAAGTCCTGAGATGCAGGAAACTTTACTTCCCACACCCGACAAGTCAGCAGACCCTCCGCAGCCGCAGGGAAAAACAACAGTGGGCGATTTTCCGTCGGGTAACAAGCATAATAAAATGTAAGTGCAAAGCACTAAATGCAAAAGGTGGTCGCAGGGGAACTTGCGGCTATTTTTTTGCGTATGTCTGCATAGTCGCTCTCTTTCTGTAAATAGCGGAAACCTTAAATTTTCCTCCTTTGCCCTCGGGCACACTTCCTTTGCCTGTGCGGAAACATCGTTTTGCTATTAACGATTAAAAAATTTACAATTGATATGTTTTTTTCTGCTGAACACTGTGTTAAAATAACACTCGAAAAAAATAAGTTACTTCCGGAGTTCAGAGATGGATAAAAATATAAACGAAAAGGCAAAGGATATTTTTGATAAAGTTTCCTCCATGCCTCTTTTAAACAGAACCCCCAGCAAAAAATTGCTCATATCGGTGTTTGCGGCAATCGTTGTTCTTGTTGCTTTGCTTTCTCTGGTAATTTCAATTACCGAAAAGAAAGAAAACACCGAAACCACCGCCGAAAGCGGTACTGCAGCAGAAAGTTCCTTCATTCCTCAAAGCAGTGAAATCCTCGGTAATTTCCTTTTTGTTTTAACACAAGACGGTGCAAAGGATATTTCTCTCATTTCCGTTGTGAGAATTGACTCTGAAAACGGCGAACTCACCTTCGCTTTTCTTTCACCCGATACGGAATGTTCCGTTAACGGCTATGACGGCACAATGCAGCAACACCTGGAAAACGGCGGTATCAATGAACTGCTCTGGGCGGTAGGCGAGTATGCCAACATAAGCATTGAAAGATATGTCTGGGGTGACGAAGAAGCCTTTGTCAAGTGGATGAAAAACATTCCCGAAACAACTCTTGAAATAAAGGAAAAAATCAGTTATAACCACAACGGTATTTCCTTTATTATTGAGGAGGGCAAACAGACTCTTACCGCTGATAATATGCTTAAATATTTTGTGTATCTTTGCAAGGAGGAGGGACAGAAATCCACCCTCGTTGAAACTATGCTCTGCTATGTACAGACCCTTTTCGCTTCAGAAGAAGACGGGGCGGCTGAAAGTCTTGACAGTATTGTTGCTTATTTCAATACCAACATTTCCGTTGTTGACTGCTCGGAGTACAAAAGGGCTTTGAGAAAAATCGCACTCAATCTTGCGGAAACAAAAGTTACCGTTGTTGAAGATTTATCCTTCCTTAAATAACTTGACAAGCAACTTCACTTGTGCTATACTTTGGGCACAACTGAATATTACTGGGGGTGCTGATTTCTTATCGGCTGAGATTATACCCATAACCTGATGCGGATAATACCGACGTAGGTAAGTAAAAATATGCTGTATGCACCACCTTTGTATTTTTCAGAGGTGGTGTTTTTTGTACCTTGCCGGCAGGTACAAAAGGGCGATGATAATTCGCCGCCATGAAACACGAACCGGAATATTCTCTTGTAAAAAATAATTACAAAAGGAGTTGTCTTTATGACAGTCAGTGCAGCAATTCAGATTTTGCCTAAAACTGAAAACGAGGAAGAACTCATCAGAATAGTTGACGAGGTAATTGATTATATTGCTTCTTCAGGCTTAAACTATTATGTGGGGCCCTTTGAAACAACTATTGAGGGCGAAAGTTACGATGAGATTATGGAAATCGTATCAAATTGCAGTAAAAAAGCAATCGAAGCAGGTTGCGGCGAGGTTTCCGCTTACATCAAAACCGTATACAAGCCCGAGGGAGAGGTGCTCACCATTGATAAAAAAGTTTCAAAGCATCACAAATAAAGCGGCACCCGTAATATCCGTTATTGTTATCGGCTTATTATGGCTTGCGGTAAGCGAGGGCGGACTTGTCCCACGGTATATGCTTCCCTCACCCGTAGAAGTTGCCAAGGCTTTTGTGAATGATTTTTCCATACTGACGGGACATGCGGCGGTAACTTTGCAGGAAGCGATTATCGGTCTTTTAATCGGCATACTTCTTGCCTTTGTTTTCGCCGTACTTATGGACAGATTTTCTTTCCTTTATAAAGCCTTGTACCCGATACTTGTTATTACCCAGACTATACCTACCATTGCAATTGCCCCCGTGCTTGTTTTATGGATGGGTTTTTCAATGGCGCCCAAAATCACCCTTGTGGTACTGACCACCTTTTTCCCCATTACAGTTTCACTCCTTGACGGCTTCAGAAGTGTTGACGAAGACGAAATAAGGCTGATGAGAAGTATGGGGGCAAACAGGGTGCAGATTTTCCGCCACGTTAAACTTCCTGCCTCCACCGAACAGTTCTTTTCGGGACTTAAAGTTTCGGCTTCCTACGCCGTTGTCGGTGCGGTTATATCCGAATGGCTCGGCGGTTTTGAGGGTCTTGGAGTATATATGACAAGGGTTAAAAAAGCCTATGCCTTTGACAAGATGTTTGCCGTTATCTTTCTCGTTTCTCTCGTTTCGCTTCTTCTTATGGCATTTGTTGCATTTCTCAAAAAACTTCTTATGCCCTATAAGAGAAAGGATAAGAACTGACTGCTCACTGAAAGGAACAGATTATGAAAAAGATTATTGCAGTTTTAATCAGTATAACATTACTTTTCACTCTCACCGCTTGCGGCGGTGCAGAAGACACAGGTTTATATGAGGTTGTTCTCTGCCTTGACTGGACACCCAACACAAACCATACGGGATTTTTCGTTGCCGATTCTCTCGGTTATTACGAAGAAGCAGGTATTAAAATCACAATTGTACAGCCGCCCGAAGACGGTGCAGAACTTATGACGGCTTCAGGTCAGGCACAGTTCGGTGTATCTTTTCAGGACTCACTTGCGGCTTCTTTCGCAATGCAGAACCCTCTCGGAATTACTGCCGTAGCCGCACTTTTACAGCATAATACTTCGGGTATCATCACAAGAAAAGGCGAGGGTGCAACTTCGCCCAAAGGACTTGAGGGTATGCGTTATTCCACCTGGAACAGCCCCATTGAAACAAAAATGGTGGAATATATAATGGAAAAAGACGGCGCAGACTTTGAAAAACTTGAACTTCTTCCCAACGTTGTTACCAATGAAGCAGAAGCGCTCAGAAACAAAGATACCGACGCTATCTGGATTTACTATGCCTGGGCAGGTGTTGCCTGCGAAAAAGCAGGTCTTGAGTTTGACTACTTCAACTTTACGGATATAGATGAAGTATTCGACTACTACACACCCGTACTCATAGCAAACGACAGCTTCCTTGAAACAAAGCCCGAAATTGCAAAGGATTTTCTTGAAGCAACGGCAAAGGGGTATGAATATGCCGCAGAAAATCCCGAAACGGCGGCATATATTCTCATAAAGGGTGACACTACGGCTTCGCTTCTCGGTTCCGAAGAACTTGTCACCGAAAGCCAGAAGTGGATAGCCGATTACTATATTTCCGACGCAGAATGTTGGGGATATATTGACACAGAACGTTGGGACGGTTTCTATGGCTGGCTTTATGAAAAGGGTCTTGTCCGAAAGGACATCAGAGGTGTCGGTTTCTCAAACGACTATCTTACAAAGTAAAAATTCTGAAAGAGGGGAAGCCCCGTGAATATACTTGAATGTGAAAACATAAGCGTTTCCTTTGACGGAAACAGAATAATTGAAGATATTTCCCTGCATCTTAAAGAGGGTGAGATAGTTTCCCTTTTAGGTGTAAGCGGCGGCGGAAAAACCACACTTTTCAATGTGCTTTCGGGACTTTATGTACCTGATGAGGGCAGAGTTTTCCTCAAAGATGAGGACATAACGGGCAAGCCGGGTAAAATCAGTTATATGCTTCAGAAAGATTTGCTTCTTTCCCATAAAACCGTTTTGGATAATGCGGCGCTTCCTCTTGTTATAAAAGGTATGGGCAAAAAGGAAAGCAGAGAAAAGGCAGGGGAGTACTTCTCTGTTTTCGGCCTTGAAGGCACGGAAAAAAAGTATCCTCACGAACTTTCCGGCGGTATGAAGCAGAGAGTTGCACTTCTTCGCACCTATCTTTCCTCTGACGGTGTGGCACTTTTAGATGAGCCTTTCAGCGCCCTTGATGCCATAACGAAAAAAAGCGTTCATTCCTGGTATCTTGACGTAATGAAAAAAATCAGTCTTTCAACCCTTTTTGTAACTCACGATATTGACGAAGCCGTACTTCTCTCTGACAGAGTGTATATCCTTTCGGGAAAACCCGGCAGACTGACAAGGGAAATTGAAATCGGTCTTACAAAGGAAAAACAAAAAAGAGATGTTATGAGTGAGGAGTTTCTCTTTTATAAAAGGGAAATCAGCAAAAACTTTTTATTTTAGGTCTTGAAATCAAAGGCAAATAATAGTAATATAATTAGTGACTGTTATTTTTGAAAGGATGATTAACAATGTGGCAACTTAAAAAGGCATATTACAGAACTTTCCAGACGATTTTCAAATATGCAATGTTTGTTTTTGACTGGTCAGAGCCTGAAACTCTTGAGGGCCCCGGTGCAATCCGTAAACTTCCCGAATTTATCAAGACAAAGGGTGTTAAAAAGGTACTTGTCGTAACGGATAAGGGTCTTATGGGTCTGGGTCTTCTTTCTTCACTTTTTGAAGAACTTGACAAGGCAGGCGTAGAGTACGTTGTTTATGACGGCACTCAGCCCAACCCCTCAATTGAGAACATCGAAGACGCAAGAGCACTTTACGTTGATAACGGCTGTGAAGGTGTTATTGCTTTCGGCGGCGGCTCACCCATGGACTGTGCAAAGGCTGCAGCAGCAAGGGTAACAAACCCGAAAATTCCCGTAAGAAAAATGCGTGGCGTTCTTAAACTCCACCACAAACTTCCCCCTCTCTTTGCAGTTCCCACAACTGCAGGTACGGGTTCGGAAACAACTCTTGCGGCAGTAGTTACCGATACTGCAACTCACGAAAAGAATGCTATCAACGACCCCCGTATCAAGCCCAAGTATGCAGTTCTTGACCCCGAACTTACAATCGGTCTTCCTCCTCACATCACCTCAACAACGGGTATGGACGCTCTCACTCATGCCGTTGAGGCTTACATAGGAAGAAGTAACGTTAAGTCAACAGAGGCCTATGCTGAAAAGGCAACGAAGATGATTTTCGAGAACATCGAAAAGGTTTATGCTGACGGCAAGGATGTTGAGGCAAGAGATGCTATGCTCAAGGCTTCCTACTATGCAGGTCTTGCTTTCACAAGAGCCTACGTTGGTTATGTACACGCAATTGCTCATAACCTCGGCGGTCACTACGGCATTCCTCACGGTCTTGCCAACGCAGTAATTCTTCCCTATGTTCTTGAATATTACGGCGAAAGTGCCCACAAACGTCTTGCTAAACTTGCAGTTATTGCAGGCGTTAAGACTGACGGCACCGACAAAGAAAAGGCAGAGGCTTTCATTGAAGCAATCAAGACTCTCAACAAGAATATGAACATTCCCGACGGTTTTGATATGATTAAGGAAGAAGATATTCCCGTTATCGTTGAAAGAGCCCTCAAGGAAGGCAATCCTCTTTATCCTGTTCCCAAGATTATGGATAAGGCAGACTGCGAAGCAGTAATCAGAAGACTTATGAAATAATGCTGAATGCAAAGTGCAAAATGCAGAATTGCGCTTTAAGTGGCGGTGACGGAGAAATCCGTTGCCGCCCTTTTTTTAGAAATTTTTAGAAATTTTGTAGGGACCGGTGAGATTTACTTGTTAGGGGAAATGTCTGCATAGCAGACAAAAGGGTTCCTGTTTTCGGAGAAAAAGGTGGCAGTCGCAAGACTGACGGATGAGTTTTCTCACCGTTGAACTTAACTGAAACATAGTTATACAGTAAGGTTCTACGGGTGGT